>JANNCG010000309.1:0-3780 GCA_031386385.1 Myxococcales bacterium | reverse complement strand
GGCCCGGCAACCAGCCAATCACGCCGCTGCACAACACGTATTTGATCGGGATGTTTGCAGGGTCTACGAGCGCATCGATTGCATGGAGTCCCGTGTTGCAAGAGTGGGCACAGCTCGCGGGCTCTGACGCGCATGTGTGGTTTGCGCGACTGCGAGCCGATGGCGCGCTGATCGCAGGCAGCGGCGCGAGACTCGACACTGTGAGCTACCAGCGAAGCAACGGCGAGACCTTCTTGTGGAACGGTCGCTGCTGGGCCGCCCTCGTTCGCACCGCCACCGGGCTCGCAGTCTTGGAATTTGACACTCAGTCGCATCGCTTGATTCCCCTCGCGCGGCCGATCAGCGGAACGGCCTCGGAGGTGAGCATGGATTTTGATGGGACCGCGTATGGGCTCGCGTGGTCCGACAGCGATGGCGTAAAATTCGCGACAGTGCTCGATGAACAGACCGCATCCGCAGTGACTGTTCTCGCGCCGCGTTCGCGCTTTGCGGGCAATCCTGCGCTCGCATTCGACGGGACAAATCACTACATCTTGTGGACAGAGCTCGCTTCACACACGGTGATTCGTCGCGCACGGCTCAGCCGCGACGCACGACTGTTGAGCACGGATCTGTTCGCGAGCCATCCCTTAGAGCACGCGTGGTGGCCGCATGTGCTGGCGAGCGAAAGCGGCCCACGGCGGTTGGTCGTCACGTTTCAAGTGGGACAGTCCGAGGCGCGCGTGTTGGTGCAACAGACGCAGTGACCACATCGCGCCATCGCTCTCACGCTGGATCCCAAAGCGCACAAGCGTCGCGATCGAAGTGAGTACCCACAGAGATCACCGTGTCTAGCAGGAGGCTCTGCTGAGTCTCTGGCACAAACGTAGGCCACATGAGCGCACCCATCCCGTTGGGATCACCCGTTTTGACAAATCGGCCCCAATACGCGCTCTGCGCCTGCCACAGTGTATCTTGCGCACCAATGAAAAATCGCTGACCAAGTCGCGCTGGGTGGCCAAACACAAACTGAATCTCTGCCGAGTGAAACGCGCCAAGCGAGCGCGCGAGCATGAGCTGAAACGGCGCGTCGGGATAGACAAAGTTGTAGACCCTCACGGACCTTCCCGCGCGGGCGAACATCAACGCGGCCCGTCGTGAGGGACAAGCGAGTGAAGCATGGCCAATGGGGGCCGCGATCGCGGCGCCAGGGTCGGGGTATGAGCCGAGTGGGTACTGTGCCTCAATGCGCGCGGCAGAGACGTTGTTCGACATCGCAAGCGACGCCACGGTGCTGCGGTAGGCAGCTGCGTTGGCCTGCACACCGCTCAGCTCTGCGAGGCCGACAAAGAGCGTGCCCTCATCGCGGTTCCACCCAAAAATCGCGGGAACATCTGCGGACATCCCGCTCATCACGCGAGTGCGAAAGTCTCCCGGAAGGATGGCTCCGTCGATCGAAGGCCACGAGACCCGAGCGCTGTTCGCGAGTGTACCTAACACGTCGCCAGTGACCGCGCCGACCGCGCGCACCTCTTCCATGGTCTTGCCACGGAGGCACGCGGCAGGATCTGCGGCCATTTCACAACGCAACAACGCCACCACGCTGTTGGACCCGGCCACGTGTTCGGCGCGCGACGGAAGCATCGAGTCACAGAGCCCACTCTCGCTGATCGCTCTTCGAAACAATCCCCGGCTGCCCGGCGCCACCAAGTGCAAACACACTGACAATCCACCAGCAGATTCGCCCACAACGGTAACATTGTTTGGATCGCCACCAAACGAGCTGATGTTGTCGCGAACCCACCGCAGCGCGAGCTGCTGATCCTCGAACCCTTGGTTGCCATTGGCGCCTAGACCCGCGTGCGTGAACCAACCAAAGTTGCCGAGGCGATAGTTCATACTCACCACAACGACGCCTTGTCGCGACGCGATCAGATCACCCGCAGTCCCCCGGTCGGTTTGTAGGCCTTCGCCAAAGATAAACGCGCCGCCGTGAATCCAGACGAGCACCGGCGCCATCGCGGGTCGCGGATCGGGCGTGTGCACATTCACGAACAGGCAGTCCTCGGAGCCGATCCCTGCGCCGAGAGCGTTTTGTGCGCACGCGCTTCCGGCATACTGCGCCTCGCGTGTCATCACCCACGGCGTCTTCGGTACTGGCGAGCGCCAACGCAGCTCGCCCACGGGCGGTTCTGCATAGGGGATCCCAAGATACGCTTGAAATCCCCGGCCAATCGTCCCGCGCACCGGCCCAAGCGCAGTCCGCACCTCGGGCCTCGGCGGCGGGGGAACATCATTCTCCGCCACGTCCACCGCTTCGTCCATCGCACTGTCGATCACCGGGTTATCCACCAGCGTGCTGTCCAGTGCGGCAACGTCCATCGCCGCATCGGCACCAGTGCTGGGCGTCGAACACGCAGTGACAAACAGAGCGAGAGTAAGCCGTGTGTGAATTGCGCGGTTCATCAAACCAAGGCTATCGTGCGCGTGCGCTGAGGACAAGCGAGCGTGAGTCGGCGGCTGAATTTTCAATATGTTTTACGTCTTCGCAGCGTCCGAAATGCGCAGAAGCAAGACTTCCGCGCAGGTGCCTTCGCGCATAGCGCTCAGGAAACCCCTCGTCATTGGCATTCCTCAGGGTTGGTGGGAGATGCTCTTGCGGTGCCAAAGCGTGCGGGCGATCAAGCAAAGGTTAACTCGAAAGATCTCCGACGCCCTCGGCTTCACACTCACACTTTGCTGCCCTCCCACTGCGACCGCCACGACCCCCGAGGAATGACAATGACGAGTGGGGCCCCTGAGCGCTCCTTGCGCGAAGGCTGCTGCGCAGCTGTCTTGCTGCAGCGCAGATCACCGCGAAGTTGCAACAATCCTTCGAGCATCCAAAACTTACCGCAGCGGCCTGCGTTGTCGTGCGATTCACCGCAACGAAAACAACACACTGCTCGTGATGAGTCCGGCGCCGCTTTCACACGCTGTGCCTGCGATGGCAGACAGCACACGCGGCTCGGGGTCAAACGCGATGCCTGCGTACTCACGTCCGAGACCCGGTGAGTCACCGACCCTAAGCGAACCGAGCAATGCCTCGCGAACACCCAGCCCCTCGGGTCGAATGAGCCACAGCTCCGACGAGCAACGTCCACCCACTAGCAAAAACCCACACGATACCGGGTCCCAAACCAACTCACTGCCGGACCGAGGAGCCGCATCCGCCGCGCCCTCAAGTCGCGTCCATCGCGGTCGGTCACCGGCAGAAAGCGACCACACGCTGCGATCTCGTCCACCGGTGCGCGTGTTGCCGCCGAGGAGAACAATCGCCCCCGTGCGCGGATCAACGCCGCCGATGCGAGCCTCTGCGGGCGGGGGACTTTGGTCGGTTTCGAGAAGGATGTTCCACTGGGGAGTGAGTCCGTTGACGCGGAGAATCCACGTGCGTCCAAGAATGTTTGGATCGACGTTGGCACTGCCCTGGCCACCGTGGACGATCACCGCGCGGCGTCGGCTATCGTACACCGCGGTTGTAAGCACACGCGCTCCGTCTGGAAATTCACCCGCAGAAACAAACCGAATCGCGTCCTGTGTCACCTGCAAGAGCATCACGTTCGTAGAGAACATCGAGCTTGGGTACAAACCCCCGACCATCACCGCGAGCGATCCCGGTTCGACCCAGGCGATGCCGGCCTGAATCGGCAAATCAAATGTCAGCCCGCTGTTCGACAGCGGTTGCACGGCCCCCGTTGCACTGGAGACGGCGTACACCTCGCGTGTGTACCGCCCCCCCGCGGGCAGGCCACCCACCAC
>JANNCG010000306.1:0-5395 GCA_031386385.1 Myxococcales bacterium | reverse complement strand
AGCACCGCGAGTGCTGCCGCGGAGGCCAGCGCGTTGCCTCCAAAAGTCGTCCCGTGCGTCCCCACTGCGAGGGCGTCGGCACACCTGTCGTTAACCAACAACGCACCCATCGGAACACCCCCGGCGATCCCCTTCGCTACGCAGCACAGATCCGGCGCGACCATCTCATGGTGCCAGGCGAGAAATTTGCCCGTGCGACCGATGCCCGTCTGGATCTCATCAAATACTAGCAGAGCGCCAACCCGATCGCACAACGCACGAAGCCCTGCGAGGTATCCCGTTGGGGTTGGGAGCACGCCCCCTTCGCCCTGGACAGGCTCTACAAACACCGCGGCGGTCTGATCATTCACCCGGCGCTCCATCGCGGCGAGATCGCCAAACGCGACATGGGACACCCCGAGGATGGGAGCGCCAAATCCTTCCCAATACTTAGGTTGGCCCGTTAACGACACGGCACCCATTGAGCGACCATGAAAAGAGTTGTTGGTTGCCACAAGTCCGGTGCGATCTCTTTCGCCGCGCCCATAAAAATACTTGCGTGCAAGCTTGATCGCGCCCTCAATCGCTTCGGTGCCAGAGTTGGTGAAAAATACGCGGTCCATCTTCGCGTGTTCACACAACCGAACCGCGAGGCGGGCGTTAGGTTCGTTGTAAAAATAATTGGCCGTATGCATCAGCCGTCCAGCTTGCTCACTGATGGCTTTGACCAGTCTGGGATGTGCGTGGCCGAGCGCGCTCACCGCGATTCCAGCGTACAAATCAAGGTACTCGCGCCCCTCGGTGTCCCATACTTTGCATCCCTGACCCCGCGTCAGGACGAGGTCGGGCTGTCGATAGGTTTTGAGAAAGTGCTTCTTCGCACCTTGCAGCAGAGTCTGTGTTTCGTCAGTCATGGATACCAATTCTCTTCGCGCTTTTTTCGGCGGTGGGCTATTTTGCGCAACGCAGTGCGTCTGCGATGCCTGCTGTCAGAGGGCGAGGATCGAAATGAAGCCACTGCCCTTTACGCGAAGAATAACACAATCACTTCGTCCGCAGCTACCCTACTCCCGAGCCCTCGCCTTCAATGAATCTACGCAGCGCGAATCTGTCATCAGTGATTGTTGCGCTCGCTGTGCTCTCGCGCAGCGACAAGAGCCGGGCAAACACCGTTTGCGAGCTCAAACACAGCGCTCCCCTCGTGCTCAGTCTGCAGCCCAATGAAGCAGTCGGCAGCACTGCGGTTGCGCTCTCATCCCCCACCACCGCATGGATTGCGCTGACCGCCGTCGGCTCACGTTTTAGCCGACGTCCGCGCACCCGAATCCTGGTTGGTGAGTATTTGATGGCAGCTCGAGAGTGGGCAAGAGCGCCGATCGAAGTCCATTCGTTCGCAGGCCGCAACGAACGTCAGCTTGCGCTGGCAGCAAGCGAGTCAGGGGTCTTGGTCCTTGTCCCAATGCAGCGCTCTATCTTGTCGCTCTCACTGCGCACAGCAACCACCACATGGGTCATTGCGACCTGGAATCCGCCTAACCGATCAGCAACAAGTCCGCGTGTTGGCGCCTATCGAACACGCTGGAGTGTGTCGTGGCTGAGCGACCGGCGTATCTATTTTTATGCCGCTCAGGTGACTGACACCGCGGTCGTTGCTCCGACATACGCGAACTCTCCGCGGCGAGGGCCGATCACTCAGGGCACTCTCACAGCCGTCATCCCGATGGGCGACGGACGGACCGCTGCCGCGATGGCGCTGCACTCCGGAGCGGTTCGCTTGCTGAGTCTATTGCCAGGCAGAACCACCGTCCTGCAGGCGCAAAACGCACACTGTCCCAGTCGGTGCAGTTGGGTCGCAACGGCTGCCACAAATGATGGCTTTGTCTCGCTGTTTAGAATGCCTGTTCACCATGATCGAGTGCTGAGTCAATTTTGGCTCACCCGCGCCACAATCGAGGGAATTTCGCACACTGGCGCAACAATTCCCATCCTTGACGCCTGGCCCGTCGCGGTGGGATTGAACGTTGACGCGATCGTTCAGCTGGCACGGCCTCCAATTGTCCGCGCGATCGATCGACCGATCGCCGCAGGAGACCCCTCAGACCTCCTAGGCGTTGCGCACCACGTGTCGGCAGAGGAGCAGACCGGAGGAGAAAGCACGTTTGTTAGTCTAGACGATCACGGCCGAGGGTTGCTGTCACAGATTCGCTGTGCTCTCGCATCGCTTCGTCCATAGGCCTAAAACGCGAAGCGCAAAACTACCGCACGAGGTGCCTGGCTATTTCGGCGTACGGACGATCTCGGTACCCACTCCTGAGTTGGTAAAGATCTCGAGCAACACGGCGTGCTCTAACCGACCATCCAAGATGTGAGCCTTTCGGACGCCCCCTGCGATTGCGTCTAGGGCGCACTCTACTTTGGGAATCATCCCGCCATCGACGACGCGCTGCTCAATGAGCTCGCGGGCCTGCGCGGCACCGAGTGAGCGCAAAAACTGGCCTGATTGGTCTTTTACTCCCTCAACGTCCGTGAGCAAAATGAGCTTCTCTGCGCGAAGGGCTTCGGCGATTTTTCCCGCTGCGGTGTCGGCGTTCAAGTTGAGTGAGCCACCATCTTCATCCACGCCAATCGGCGCAATCACTGGGATAAATCCAGCGCGAGTGAGCTCGACGATCACGTCGGGGTTTACCGATCTGACCTCTCCGACCCGACCCATGTCCACCTCGACGCCGTCCTTATCGATCTGAGGCGGAATTTTTTCTGACAGCATGAATCGATCGTCCTTGCCTGTCAGGCCCACCGCACGACCCCCATGACCACAAATGAGATTCACGATGTCTTGATTTGTGCTCCCCGCTAAGATCATCTCGACGATTTGCATCGTGGCGTCATCGGTGACCCGAAGTCCGTTCACGAACTTGGATTTCACGTCCAGCTTCTTGAGCATCTCGCTGATCTGCGGGCCACCGCCGTGCACCACCACAACGTTGATTCCGATGTATTTTAACAGGACCACGTCGCTCGCGAACGAAGCTTTTAGCTCCGGAGCGACCATCGCGTGACCGCCATACTTAATCACAAACGTCCGTCCATGAAATCGGCGCAAATACGGCAGCGCTTCGTGTAGGACGTTGGCCTTATCGATGAGTTCTTTAACCACGCTAGACAACCTTCAGTAAGAACACTCGCTCAGCGGTGTTACTATTCTCGGCGCGATATACACAATGATTGGCCCACTGCCCACCACTACTCACTTGGATCCCAAACTCATCGACGAAGGGGCGGCGACCGCGGCCATTGAGTCTGCAAAATTAGCGGGTATTTCGACGCAAGACCCGAACATTCATGATCTGGTGGCGCGGACAGGCGCCGCCGCTGAGTCCATCTTGACACCCCTGTTGCTTCGCCCCGAGCTGCTCCGGTCACTCGGCGAGGAGCTCGGGACCGGTCGAATTGCTTCCGCGCAGCTAAAAGCCTGGAAGGGTCCAAACGAGCTTCACGCGGTGCAGGCTTTTCTGCGCCGCGAAAAAACCGAGGCGCTCATCCGCACAGCGTTGCGGGAGTTGTACGGACATGCGGACGTTGATCGCACCGCACGTGAGTGGACAACTGTCGCGTCAGACTGCGCTCAAGTTGCCCTGGACTCGGCCCAGTTCATCACCGAAGCGCGCAACGGAATCCCTGTTGATATTCAGGGAAATCGCGTTCCATTTTCAATCTTAGCGATGGGCAAAATGGCCGGCGAAGAGCTCAACTTAGGAAGCGACATTGACCTGTGCTTTTTCTACGAGACCGACGAGGGCCAAGCCGGCAGCAGATCGCTTCACGAGCACTTCTCAAAAGTGGGCTCACTGCTGACCACGATGCTCGATGAGATCAACGAAGATGGGTTCGCGTTTAGGGTCGACTTGAGACTGCGGCCTGAGGGCTCTCGTGGAGCGATTGCAAACTCCATCTTGAGCGCCGAGCGATACTACGAGACTTGGGGTCGCCCCTGGGAGCGCGCGGCCCTTCTCAGGTCTCGCCCTTGTGCTGGCGATGTGAGATTTGGCGAGTCGTTGCAGCAAATGTTAAGGCTCTTCGTCTTTCGTCGAAGCGTCAACCCGACCATCGCCGTGGACGTCGCGAAGATGCTCGATAGCGCACGACAAGAGCTCTTGAAAGACGATGAAAATGACCTCAAGCTCGGACGAGGTGGGATTCGGGAGGCGGAGTTTTTTATTCAGTCGCTCCAGCTCATATGGGGCGGGCGTCACACGGCGCTTCAGACCGCGAGCACGATTAACGCGGCTCAGCGACTTCGGTCACTCGCGCTGTTGTCGCACCGCGAAACCGAAGAGTTTTTGGATGCGTGGGCGGTTCTTCGTCGCGCGGAGCACCGGGTCCAGGTGATGGCCGGCTATGCCACGCACCTGGTATTTTTAGAGCCAAACAAGCGAAGGGCGCTCGCCCGCTCGCTGGGCTATAGCTCGACCGATGGCTTTGAGAACGCGCTATTTCACGCGCGAAGCACTGTCAAGAAGCTGTTCGGGACGCTTTTTTCAGAGACGGACTCTGGGGCGCACAAGCCTCCGTCTCACCCACCCCCGCCAAGTGGTGCTGAGCAACTCTGCACCATGGTCGCAACGGCGGTTGATGGAACGGACTCGATTGTCGCCATTGCTGAGCTCGCGAAGGAAGTCCTTGGTGTCCGGGACGGTGATGCGTCGGCGTTTGCGCTGCTGCGACTTGCTCGCAAAGCTGATTCACCTTTCGGTGTGATTGGCCGCGAAAAATCCCCGGATTTGGGACCTCGGTTGTTAACCGAAATTCGCGACGCGCCGGACCCTGAGCTGTCTCTCACGCGTTTTGCAGCCCTGCTTGAGCGCGTTGGAACAGCGCTGCCCCGCTATGCCGCGCGTCTTGCCGGAGCACGCGAGACCTCTCGTGCCCTGGTTGGATTGCTAGGCACCTCCGAAGCCTTGACCCAAGTATTGCTCGCCCGTCCGGAGCTCATCGACGCAGTGTGCACTGTGGGCATGGACGCTCCAAAGAGCGACGAGATCACGGCGCTTGTCGCTCAGCGACTGCCCCCCCGAGCCGACAGCGATTCGGATGAGTGGCTCGATGAGTCAGTCGGAGTGCTCCGGCAGTGCATGCGAGAGATCGAGTTGAGTGTGGGTCTTGCGGACATCGGTCGAACACTCACGGCAGGCGAAGTCTCACGGCGCCTGTCGGCGCTGGCCGAAGGGGTGGTCCGTGCTTGTTTTACACTCGCTGCAGAAGAAGCACGTGAGCGCTTTGGCCTCGCGCCCGAGAGCACACACGCTCTTGACGGAATCTCTGTATTTGCTCTGGGATCACTGGCCGCATGCGAGCTCGCCTACGGCGGCGACGTTGACGTCATTGTGCTTCACGACGATCACCGAGGCGACACGCG
>JANNCG010000283.1:0-5918 GCA_031386385.1 Myxococcales bacterium | reverse complement strand
CCGTGCAGCGCTCGTCCGCAACGCTGGTGCAACTCTCTGCGCGATCTCCGCAACGGATGGGCAAAAAAGCTCGCGCGTATGCGTGCGCGCTTCGCAGAAACCTAAGATGCAAAACCCGATCTAGCACGACCTTCGGCGCGGACGCGGTGGCAGCGACCTGCCCACGAAGCCACACCGTCACCTGCTCTGATTCCGCTGAATCTGCTGGTAAAATGCTTACAGATCCGGGCAGAGAGAGTTGCTGTCCGCTCGGAAGCGCCAGCCCCGGACCACGTACAAGTGTGACATCCATCAGCGCACTCTCAAAAGCGTTGCGCTCAAGCTCGGCTGGGGATGCAAAGCCCCGAACCGCGAGGATGCGCAGCTCGACACGTCGGTCGAGGGGAGCATCGCTGTCGAGAATGAGCTCAATCTGAGTCGGTGTTGAGCGGCAAGAGTTCAACGCAAGAAAACTCAGCGCGCTCAGCGCCATCGCCGAGAGCCAATAAGTAGGTGGGCGAGAGTTCACTTTCGCCACGTTCGCACGAAGCGAAGGTTCACAGCAACTCTCCATTCGTTGAGTGCACAATCCTCTAGCGAATGTATGCAGCTATGCGACACCGAACACGCGCTCGACGGCGCGCTGACACGCCACACTCGCGGAGAAGCGAAGGGCGTCCACCATGAGCGGATTTTGTCCGAGCCCCGCGCGTCGCTGCTCAACGGTCGCGAGTGCGAGGGCAGGGCCTGCGACAAACTGCGCCACGATCCGCAGATCTCTTGCTAGCAGCGTGGCTGAACGGAGCGCCCGACGCAGCTCTTCTTCTTGCCAGCGGACGAATTCGGTGCGGATATTTCCTGCAGATTCTTCGCCGATGGTCTCGATGTCTTTGCGGACACGGCGAGGCAAGATGGACTGCACCCGCTTGCGCAGCTCGCGATAGCCCGGCGCGTCTACCACGTTGTCCGTAAGCACTTCGAGTAGCGCGAGGGTCTGCTCGCTGGCCATCGATAGTATCATTGAGGACTGGCCCGCAATGCGCGCGATCAAAGACGTGGCCTGAAAAATAAAGTGCCCATTGGCCCCATCCGCGAAGTACTCAGCACCGATAATAATGGCGTGAGGCGTGCCTAACACAACGCTCGCCTCGCGGCTTCGTCCCAAGTACATGGCTACGGGTCCGACGGCAAAACAAGCGCAAATTGAGCGCAAAATCTGAGCTTGGGGCGCCGCGTCTGTGACGCGAGTATAGCCTCTAAGTGATTCGACTCCTCCGGGAAAAATCTCGTACAAGTGAGGATCTAATTGCGACATTAACCTTCGGACGTGCCAGGCCTGAGTGCGGCCCACCAGAAGATCCAGCGCCTCATCGGCTGACAGAGCGCCCTCTCTGGGAGCAGAGCTTACCGCGAGTGCGAGTGCCGAATCGACCGGAGACTCCGTTGTCCCGAGCAGGGCCGAAGCCGAGGCGATCACTCCGGCGGTGAGCGTACTCCCTGTGCGTTGGTGCGCGATGACCATCCCCCGAAACGCCTCGCCGCATGTCGGATCAATCTCGATGATATCTCTCAGCGCGTTCAGCGCGGCCATCTCGTCTGTCGCGATGCGATTGACTGCAAGGACCAGCCGAGGCTCGGTTGCGCGCGGGTTGAGGTCAATCGCTGCACGAAGCTGCGCGTCTGCCGCGGGTCCATTTTGCAGCTGCTCGCGCTGCAGCTGGGCCACGGTCATGCGAAGCGCGAGAGAGCCGGGGGCCCCGGGCGGCGCGCGATTGAGAGCGTCGTCGGCGAAATGACAAAACAGAGCCCAGCGCTCAGTTCGCGCAAACTCGCGATAAATCACTGGGTGAACTGTAGGCTGCATCACCGCAACGTCGAACACCGCGCGGATGTGAACGTTGGCCTTTGAGTCGTCACCGAGACCATCTCGCTCCAGCGCCGCGACCGCCATCGCGATGGTCACTCGCTCAGGCCAATCCCCCGTGTGCGTCAGTGGAACCAAAAGCTCAATGGCTCTTGCGACATCACCCATTCGAGCGGCCACACGCGCCAGGGCCATTCGAATCATCCGATCGTCGGGGTGCGTTTTGTGCAGTTGATCCAGCAGAGCCAGCGCCTTGGCATCGTCCCGAACGCTGTCGCTCCAGATCCTCGCTTCCGTTAACAGCGCCTGTGTTTTGGCGGTGGGCTCTTCGGATTTGAGCGCGATCTCGCGCCAGGACTGCGCAGCGTCGCTCCAGTGCTGAGCGCTCATCTGTTGCAGCGCCAAGCGCTCAATCAAATCCATCCGCGAGGGCTGGAGCGACCGTGCTTTCTGCAGATCGCGAAGGGCTCCGGCTTGGTCTTGCAAAAAACCGCTTGAGATCGCCGCGCGGCGAATGAGCATCCCGAGCTGGACGTCGGGGTTGCTCACGGCATTGGCATGGGTGCCCAGAGCCCAGTGAATTCCCTGCCAATCACTGACGCCTTCCATGAGTGTGACGGCTAAGCGAAGGGCGCGGGTGTTGTTCGGTGTCTGCTCGAGCACAGCGCGGACCTGCGCGAGCGCCTCAGTCATCGCCCCTAGCTCTGTTGCCTGCAACATGGCGGCATCAAGCAGCGCATCGGCGCGGTTGTCCGGATGTGCGGCGACCTCAGCTGCGCGCAGCGCAAGGACGACGGCGTCGGGGTATGCGTGCGAGCTCATCGCCAAGGTGCGTGCGCACTCAAGCGAACACCAAAGGTTGCTCTCGCCTTGAATCGACTGCAACAAGACCGCGCGCGCTTCTTCGGGCTTGCTGGTCTTCTCAAAGACCCTGGCGGCGGCATAGCAGCCCACCGCGCGAACATCTGCAGAATCGCTTGCGATCACACGGGCCCGAATCACCTGCGGCCAACGGGGATCGTTTGTCGCGCCGTGCAATCCACGCAAAAATCCTTCAAGTGCGAGCCGATCGGTCCCATCCAACGCGAGCACGGCTTGGTGTGCCTCAAGCGTCTTGCGCGCATCGTTGGTTTCGTGCTCGATAAGCACCGCCCGCGAAGAGAGCAGGGCTCGGCAGTATCGCGAATCGGTCACAATCTGCGTTGCGCGCGAGAGCCAGTGGCTCACAACATCTGGACTGCCATCCATCCTCGCTGAGCGCAACCGATCAAGGACGTGAACCGAGCCGGCCGCGTGCGCACCTAGAGCCTCTTCCCAACACGCAGCAGCCTTGCTTGGCGAGTGAAGTACCAGCTCGTACAACCGCGCCAGTCGCGCGGCGACTCTCATCCGTGCGACGTTGGACTGCTTCATGCCGAGCAGCCGACGCAGAAGCGACTCGACCTGTGGCCATCGCTTGGCGGTCTCGTGCAGGCGGACCAATCCCCACAGTGCCGCGAAGCTCGCGCCGTCGATCGCAAGGGCTTGCTCGTAGATCAAGATCGCCCTCGGAAGATCGTGCAACCCCAGCTCGGCGATCCGCGCCGCACGCACCAATTGCTCAGCTTTTTCAGCCGGAATCTTCTTCAACCCCGCCTGCTGTTCACACAGCTCTGCCAACCGCGCAGGGCGATTGAGGTGACGCAAAAGCCGCTCGACCTCCGACCGCGCGGTGTCCAGCCCCGGAGCTTTCAGCAATGCTTGCTCGTACGCTTCAAGCGCTTTTTCGGGACGCCCAAGCCGGTCTTCGTTGATGCGGCCAATGCGGTGCCAACGAAGCGCGGTGTCGATGGGATCTCGGCTGAGGTTGAGAATTTTTCGCTCGCTCGCCAGCAGATCTTCCCAGCGTCCCGCTTGCTCGTGCAGGACCGCGACCGCGTGAAGGGCTTGCTCATGCTGTGGGGATTTGGCGAGGACGTTGTTCCACGCGAGGATCGAGCGCGAAGGGTCGTTGAGGCACGACTGAGTCATCACCGCCACCCGCTCAAGGGCCCTGAGCAGCTCTTCGCGATCGGTGATCGTGGACGCAATCTTCTCAAGCGTTTGCACATAGCCAGCCCAGTCACCGGACATCGCTTGCACTCTCGCGAGGTTGGTGATCGTCAGCCCGTGCTGTGCGGGCTCTTCAGCGAGCTGCGCAAAAATCTTAAGCGCGCGCGGTGTGTCGCCAGCTTGATCCAAGAGCAGCTGACCGAGCTGTTGCCGCAGGACCCACTTGCGATGCACATCATGCGTGCCCTCTAAACCGCGCTCAAGGACTGACAGCAATCCGTGATAATCTCCACGCGAACGGTAGATTCGCTCAAGTGCATCAAACGCCGACGGGTTAGCCGGATCGAGCGACAGCGCGCGATCATAGAGCCCCACGGCCTCGTCGAGTTGATCAAGCTTGCCTTCATACACGAGCGCGATGGCCACATAACGCGACGCTCGGGCAGCAGGAGATTCGACACGTTCGGCCTCTGTTCGGGCGAGGGTGCACCAGGGCTCCCAGCGATTGGTTCGCTGAAGCAGCGCGGCGAGGGCGTCCGCGGCGGGCGTAAGCGTGGGCATTGTCTCGAGCGCAGATTGGTACGCAACAATGGCCTCGTCGGGGCGGTGCAAGCGAGCGTCATAGAGGGCGCCCATGGAGAGAAACAGCGCTGCTCGCTCGCGGGGGTCTGTCACCAGTCGCAGCAGTCGATCAAAGGTCCTGGGGAGGTTGTCATAGCGCCCTGTGAACTCTGTGAGAGACCGCAATTTTTCTAGCGAAACGCGCTCAGTGGGCGCCAACGCAAACGCGTGCTCGTAGCACCGAGCGGTGGAGTTGTTGTCTCTCACGCAGAGCCAGAAGACGTCCCCAGCGCGGTCGAAAAGCTCCCGTGCCGTCTCCGCATCGTCGATCTGCGCTCCCTGCGCGATCAGTGACCGCGCGTAGTCCGCCCAGTTGCCCGACCGCAGGTACAGCTGCTCAACGATGGACCAGGCGGCCAGATGTCCTGGGTGTGCTTCGAGTGCCCGTTTTGCCGTCGCGACGGCGCTTGCAGGATCATCTAGCGCAGACTCGCGAATCGCAGCGCTGGCTGCGTACATCACCGAGCGCGCAGCGCTGTCCCCGACGCTCGCGGCGAGGGCCTCAAGCGCGACAACTGCTTCTTTGTAGTTCTTTTTTCGAAGCTGGTGCGTCGCGAGCAGCTCCCATCCGCCACAATCGTTGGGCTCTAACGCGACCGCTTCGCGGAGCGCTCGTTCATGAACGTCCGGTGCGGTCTCTAGTTGCGCGAGATATCGCAACATCGCCGCACGCTCAGCGTTCTCGCGAATGAGCGGAACCTCCAAGCGCAACAGCACCAACGCCTCTTTGTGCTCGCCGAAATGATCCGCGATCAGCCGCTGGGTAAACACCACCGCTCGCAGCTCAGGCGCCAGTGATTTGGCTCGCGCGATCGCCTGCTTCGCAGCATCGGGCTGCTCTGTCGCGAGCAGCTCAAATGCCCACGCGGCCAGCAATAATGCAGCGGTTGCGGGCTTGTTTTTTTGCAGAGTGTCGATCTCTCTCGTCAGCCGAACGGTGTTGCTGACGGGTGTTGGCTCATCCGGCAGCAGCGGGTCGGGGTAGTTCACGTTGAGCGCGGGGTACGTCAACGGAAGCATCGCCGTAATGTCTATCGGATTGGCCGCGTTGACAGAGTCATCGACGATGATGGACGGCAGCTTCGAGGACGTCGCAGTGGGGACGCCGATCGCCATCTCAGTGGGGCGCGGCTTCGGCGGTGGAGCGACCACGGCGGGTGTGGTTGGTGTCGCGGCAGGCGGTCTCGCGGTTGGCGTGGCCCGTGCGGCAGCGGGTGCAGGCGGAGGAGGGACTACGGCGGCTACCGGCGTCGACTGTGCAACTTGCGTGGGAGTAGCTGGCGGTACAGCAGGGCTCGTTGGCCCAGCAATCGTACTCGCCGATGCGGTGGACGTTGCGTGCGCGGGTGGCGAGGGGGGTGAGACAACTTCAACCGCCTGTGCGCCTTGCAACTCTTCGTCGCCGAGCTCTTCTTCGCTCTCG
>JANNCG010000281.1:0-2707 GCA_031386385.1 Myxococcales bacterium | reverse complement strand
AGAGAGCGAATGCGGGCGAGGGTTACCGAGGTGCTCGGATTTTTTCGAGCTCTGGCGCTTGAGATCTCGCGACGGCTTCGCGACATCTACCCCGAGCTTGCGAGCGACGCAGTGTTTTTTCTCGACGTGGATGACCTTCGTGAGTTCTTGCGAGGGGGAGCGCTCGATGTGGCCCACGTTATCGGAGCGCGGCGGGCAACGTACCTGCGAGACGTCTCGCGACCTGACCCACCCAACAGTTTTGTAGGAGCGCCACCGGCTCCGACAGCGCCCGCCATTGCGCAGTCACAGGACCACTGGGTGGGCGTCGGTGCTTCTCCGGGAGTCGTGAAAGGTCGCGTGAGAATCGTGAACGATCCGAAGGACGGGGAGGCGCTAGCGCCAGGAGAAATACTCGCCGTTCGTGTTGCTGATGTCGGCTGGACCCCATTGTTTTTGGTCGCCGCTGGCGTGATCACCGAGCTTGGCGGCGCGCTCTCGCACGCATCACTTGTCGCGCGGGAGTATGGAGTTCCGGCAGTGGTGAATTTGGCCGGAATTCTGGACGTCCTTCGTAATGGCGACGTTGTGGCGGTCGATGGATCAAGCGGCGTTGTCACGCGCGAAGAGCCTCCGCAGGCAGACCCGACATGAGTTCGATATGGCTTTGAAAACGAGCAAATTTCCTCTCGACAATGGACATCGAACGCTGGTCATCCTGCATGAGACCGAACACTGGCTCGTGCTCGAGAAGCCTTCGGGACTCGCGACCACATCGACCCTTGCGGGCGAGCAAACGCTGCACACGATGGTCCTTGCGAGATACCCCAATGCCCAGCGAGCGCACCCTTTGTCGCGACTCGATGTCGAAGTCTCGGGCGCGATCGTCTTTGCGATGAGCAAGCGCGCAATTGCGACGGCAGAACACGCGCAGCGCGAAGGTGGGCTTCACAAGGTGTACCATGCGCTCACCCCAAGAATTGAGATCGACAAGGATTTTTCTTGGAATTTTGCGATCGCACAGGACCCCAACGATCCGCTCCGAAGGGTGATCGCTGGCGCCGGCGACGCCGCACAAACTGACGGAACGAGCATCAAACGATCGCGCTACGGAATGCTTCTCGCGCTAAGACCCATCACGGGTCGAACTCACCAACTCCGCGTGCACTGCGCCCATGCTGGATGCGCGATCTGGGGCGATCAAAAATACGGCGGAGCGAAGCGACTCGCTCTCAGCGACGGCGCAATGATTCAAGTGCACCGCACGATGCTTCACTGCGCCCGTGTCGAGATCGACGGCGAGTTTTCTGCCGAGAGCTATTGGCCAGAGGATTTTCGGGCTATTGGACTCGCTGCGGAGCTTTGGTCTGAAGCGCCTCGAGCGAACCACTAAGTTGCATCTCAGCGCTGTGCCGCTCTGCGCGCATCGAGTCGAGCTCGTCGGCAATGCAGAGTCGAATCTCTTCTTGCATTTGTTCAACGGTGCTCACCACGCGCTCAATGTTGCGTTGATACACAAACAGCGTCTTCGCAATCTTGCCTAGCGTGGGGTCGCCAACACCATCAAATACCAATGCCGTTCGGGGCTCGATTCCATCGACAATGAGCTCAGGTGCCGGGAGGTCAAACGTATAGACCGCGATATCCCTCAGCTCTAACTGCTGCTCGGGAGGAAGTTGCCCTATCGCTTGCTGAACGATCTGCGTGAAGGTCTGGCGCTCAACAGACCACGGCGCGCGTGGCAAAAGCACCTCTGCTTCTCTGGACGCAATCAGCGTCTTGATCGCATCGGGGCGATTCAGGTTTTTCTGGGCGAGACCGAGAAAAAAGAGCACGTCTGGGTTGTGTGGGTCTTTCGCCTGCAGCGCAATCAACAGCGCCTCGGCTGGCTCTGAGCGCTCGTGGTCTAAAAATACCCGCGCGATCGCAAAGTTGTGCGCCTCGTTGGCCGTCGGTGTCGTGGGCATTAGGTCCACGAGTTTTTCTGCGGCCACAAGATCGCCCTTGTCGCTAAGCGCGTCAATGAGCAGCAATTGTGCTTCGAGAGTGATCTCTGGATCGTCTACGTTGTCGAGCAAATCATGAAGCATCTCGATAGCCTTGTCGAAATCGCCCACGGGGTGAATGAGCAACTCAGCTGTGTCAAGATAAGCGTCGACGTACCCCTCGTCAGCCGAGAGCGCGTCACGATAGTGTTCGAGCGCCCCTTCAATCTCGCCCTCACACCGGGCAATGTAGCCCAGCAAGTGATGCACGTCCGGAACCTTTTTATCCAGCACAAGCGCACGGCGTGCCGCAGCCTTCGCGCCTTTAAAATCGCCGTTTTTTATCAGATCCCATGCACGATCGAGATGGGCTTCGAGTTTGTCCATTCCCACTTAGAGAAGTTTCCTTTGATGAAATGTTCTTTTTTCACGCCCAGGCTTTTCGTGCAAGTACCCTTCGTGCCGCGATGAACGATCGCCGAGCTCAAACCGATAGGACACCGATGCGGGTGATTGCCGCTTCGAAATTGGCGCTTCATTGCGCCACTACGATTGGCCTTCACGCGTGCGCAGTTCTCGCCCCGTACTCGCCGCAAACAGAATCTATCGGCTCTCCAGCGCGGGGGGCACTGATCCGCGCGGCGGTCGTCGACGCAACACAACCAGGATACGAGCTTTTTCGCAGCGAATCTGCTGGTGGAATGGTGCACACCACGCGCCGACTTCGCGACGCCATCGCATTC
>JANNCG010000270.1:0-2567 GCA_031386385.1 Myxococcales bacterium | reverse complement strand
CATGACTCACAGCGGCCAACGCCTGGTTGCTTGCAATGCTCACTGTTGCGCTCACTGCAGAAGCTTGGAGCACCGAGGATGCGCTGAGATGATTGAACGACTGAACGATCGCGATGACCGTACCAAGCAACCCCACAAACGGCGTGTAGCTCGCAACGGTGCGCAAAAATCCAAGGTTGCGCTCAAGCTTGCGGCGCACAAGAGCAAACTCTGCCCGCATCGCGTGCTCTCGCGTCTCGGGGCCGTGATCATCGTCTTGAAGTCCCGCCAGAGCAACACGCGCGGCAGGAGTCGGTGATCCCCGAAGGAGCAGTCGTACGCTGTCGAGATCGCCACTCTGCAAGCGAAGTACGAGCTGCTTTGAGAGCGCACCAAGATCATCGCGGACCGCGCTAAAATATCGATGCCGCTCAAGGATCACGGCCAACGAAACGCAAGCCAACACCACAAGCACCACCGTGACCCACTCGGGGCCGAGCAGCGAGAGCTGCGTGAAGAATCCGTCAACGCCTGAATAAACACTAACTGAGAGATTTTGGTTCATCTTCGATCCGAGCGTTTTGACAGCGAAAGCCCAAACTGCTGGACCACCGTGGTGTCAAAACAACCGAGGCGCACTCTAGAGACCTTGTGTGGCAATGGCGCGACTTTTGAGAGGACTCTTCGCGATCACCGAAGGGGCGTGAAGTTCGGATCTCTCACTGCGTCGCGCCGGGCGCAAACAACGTCGCGTCGCTGAGCACAGTCCAGCGTCCATCGTTGCGTGCGAGGACAAAGTCGCTGTTGAAGTGCCCCGCTGCACCTTGCAGTTGAGCCTGCACCCGAGCCAGCGCGCCGCGAACAGTGACGTGCTCAATGGTGAGCGTCCGCGGACTCCCGCCCATGGTCCCGCCACGGATCCCACCCATATAAGAGGCGAGGTCCAGGAGGGTTGCAGACTGAGTGCCTACAACGGTGAACACCACCCGAAACTGCGGATGCAGCACCGACTGCAAAGCCCCGACGTCTTGCGCGTCTCCCGCGACCGCAAAAGCGCGAACGACCGCCGCTGCCTCAAGCTGTGGTGCGTCAAACGGTGGAGAGCCTGGGAGGTGAGCGCTAGGCGACGGGACTGTCTGTGTGGTGGCGCAAGCGAGAAGACAGGCAGAACAGAGAGTGATCAATTTTGTCACGGAGAGTCCTTTGATGGCTATTGGTTGCTATAGCAACTATATGAATAAATGGCAGAGTTAAGCGGGACATTTGTGCCTCCCTAGGGGTGATGTGTGTCAGCGACGACGGGTAATGTTGCTCTCCATCCGAGCGAGGACTGCGCGCGTAGTGGCGAGGTCATCGGCAGAGACCCCGTCAAAGAGCGCCTCGCGCTCAACGGCGACCAGTTCGGTAAACAAGTCGTGCGCTGCGCGGCCCGAGGGCGTGAGCCGCACCTGGACCTTGCGCGCGTCGCAATCGTCCGTCTTTCGTGTAATATACCTGCGATCTTGCAGCCCCACAAGCATCCGCGTGATATTGGGTTTGTCCGCAAACACCTCATCGCCGAGCTCGGTCTGGCTGAGCGGCTCACGCCGAGAGAGCTTGTTTAAGACGACCCACTGCTCTTGCGTCAGGTTGCTCCCCTTGCTCTCAGCGAGGGCCTGAAAGTGCGTGCGCAAAAGCCGCGCGAGGCGATACACCGAGTAGGCGAGAGAGTCTTCGACTTGGATAGGCTTCTTAGTCACTATTGATTGCCTAGGCAACTATATGAACCATTGGAGCCAGCTCGTCAAGCAAATCGATGCCATTGGCGTCCAACGATAGCCCCGACCGCAAAGTGCACCCATCTCGACGCAATGCATGCTGCAAATTTCGCTAAAGCCGCTCCGTCTGATGCGTGACGGAGGGGCTTGGCGCGAGGTCGGCGGTTTCGCGGCTTAGCAGGATTCAACATCCACCATTGTGGAGGTTTGGTACCCTAGTGCTGAAATGGATCTATCAGTGCCGTTGTTGAAACGCCTCTCTCGCTCAACAGGAGCCACGGTCGTCGCGGCTGCGGTGCTTATTGGATTGTTCGTGCTCAGCGAAAGTGCGTCCGCAAGATGCTACGGTATCGCGCCAGAGCAGCTGCAGCTTGAGATTGAGCGAGTCACTGTGGACGGAGTGAACACCGCCGACTTGAACCCCTGGCGTACTCGCACGGCGCAACTGCTGACGTACGAACGCGGCAAAGTTATTTTGTCGGCTTATGCTCCGTCCGCTATGTTTACGGTCAGCTTTTCTACGATTATTCCGGATGGTGGGTTGAGCAACGGGGGCGTCGATGGTTCGCGGTAAGTTGTGGCAATGGATGGCGCTTCTCGCCGCTCTTTCGTCGCGGGGTTGTAGCGAGACATGCCCCTCTCTTGACGAACACTGTCGCATGGGGACCGTAAGTCGCTTTGTGGACGAGAGCATCCACGAAGTCCGGTTCTCTGGTGGTGACGAGTCCCCGTGGGGAAGCGTCCCGTTCTCCGCGACGTTGGCTATCTCCATTCGAGCGCAGCGCCGCGTTACGCTCACTTATGTCCGCGATGGTCGCACCGTCATCGAGA
>JANNCG010000251.1:0-5901 GCA_031386385.1 Myxococcales bacterium | reverse complement strand
CAAGCATCACTCGGGGCACTGTCGGTCGGATTGATCCTGGGTCGCGTGAAGTGCCAATCATGTGACGGTCGCAAATCCTCGCAAATCACCATGCAAACGGAGTATGACTTGTCCCTATGCCTCGGTTTGCAGCGATTGATGTTGGCTCTAACGCAATGCGTTTGCGTATTGTTGAAGCGGATGCTCCCGGTGAGATCCGTGAGATTCTCTCAGAGCGAAGCGCGGTGCGTTTGGGGCGCGATGTGTTCACCACTGGGCGCCTTGCGCCTGCGGCCATCGCCGATGCCGTCGAGACCCTCAAGCATTTTCGCGAGACGATGAAGACCCACGGCGTTGAGGTGTACCGAGCGGTTGCCACCAGCGCAGTGCGGGACGCTAGCAACGGGGATGTCTTGGTCGAGCGAGCGGAGCGTGAAGGTGGCGTCAAGCTAGATGTGATTGAGGGTGTTGAAGAGGCTCGCCTGGCCCGTGTGGCCGTCATGCACGCTGTTGAGCTGGGCAAAAAGCGTGCATTGCTTGTAGATGTTGGCGGAGGATCGGTCGAGATCACATTGGTCACTGGCGAGAGCGCCAGAGAGAGCGCATCCCTGCCTCTTGGTACAGTCCGCCTCGCAGAAGCCTTTTTAGAGCGAGATGAGCCAGTCACAAAAGAGCGCTCGGTGTTGTTGCAAGAGTACATCGAGCGACAGTTGCGTGAGGCTCGTTTGCTGCAAGACGCGCGGATTGAGGTGACCCTCGCGACAGGAGGCAACGCTGAGGCCATCGCGGCGATTGCTCCCGCGAGGACCTCCCTTGGACCAGGGATCGACGTGCAAAAGATGCGCGCGCTCCGTAGGGATCTTGAGGGGATGGACATGAAGGGGCGCCGTGATCGGTACGATCTTCGGGGCGATCGCGCGGATGTGATTGTCCCTGCAATGTATGTGTTATTAGCTATAGGCGACGCAGTGAAGGCCCAAGAGATGGTCACCCCGGGCGTGGGTCTAAAAGATGGCATCCTCGCGGAGTTGATCGAGCGCGCGTTTCGTGTTTGGGACGAGGGTGGAGAGGCCGCAGCGGTTGAGGCCGAGGCCATCGCGTTTGGGGTTCGCTATCGATTTGACGAGCAGCACGCGCGGCATGTCGCAGAGCTCTCAGCGTCGATGTTTAACCAGCTTGAGGGTGTCCATGGGCTCAACGCTTCGGATCGCTCGCTGCTTCGATTAGCCGCAATTGTCCACGACGTTGGAGATTTTGTTGGCTACGAGTCCCATCACAAACACACCTATTATTTGGTGGGCAATACCGAGATGATGGGCCTTTCTCCGTACGACAAAGAGATCGTGGCGAACGTGGCGCGGTATCATCGAAAGGCGTTTCCGGACCTGTCGCATCCGGGATTTCGCAAGCTTGATCGGCGAGGTCGGTCCGTGGTGCGCAAGCTGTCGGCCATCTTGCGGATCGCAGACAGCTTTGACCGCGAGCATTTGACCAAAGTGCATACGATCGATGTGAAGGTGGACCCAACCACAATTCGTATCCGTTCAATGGGACAGGGAGATCTGTCACTTGAGCGCTGGACTGCTTCGCGAAAGGCGGACTTGCTCGAAGAGGTGTTTGAGCGTGCGGTGATCGTAGAGGGGGCCGAAGAGGTGGCTCGGTTTCCGTTTAGGCCGAGCGCCGTGCGGTCTGAATAGCGTGCGAGAGCGTTGGCTTGACCCAATTCGGGTCCCTAAAGCGTGCGTGATCGGGAGGGGCTTTCTCTGCAATATTGCCGAATTTGCCCAACGGGGTGTGCTCAGCCCTTGCGCGAATGGGGGCATTTAGCGTAATTCCCCGGCACTTCTATGGCGGCAACACCTTCCAATGATCATGGCTCGCATGACAAAGATCACACTGCACACGGTGCACGAACCGACTCGGGCGCACAAAATGCGCACGACGATCACGATGAGCACGCCGATCCGCCAGATCCAGATGAGTCGACCATTCAAAGCCCCTGGTGGCTGCCGTTGGTTGGACTGAGCCTCCTTGTTGCAGTTGCAATGGGAGTCTACCTTTTCGTTACACCTGGAGTGCTAAACCCCAGCACCACAGGTAGTGATGGTGGGACGACCTCGAGCGACGCCAGTGCTCCGTAGCGCTTTCTAGCTGTTGGTGGGTGGCCTTGCGGCGACGGAATCTTGTTTTTACTTTCGGGGACTAAACCCGTTGGGTTTGCGTTGACCTACTGGTACTGCCGGGAGTACGAGTAGCGTTGCAATGGCCAGTTATCCAGCAGATCTTCAATACACCAAAGACCACGAGTGGGCTCGCGTTGACGGCAAGCGCGTTCGGGTCGGAATCACACAACACGCCGTCGATCAATTGGGCGACATCACCCTGGTGAACATCGACCTTAAAGTTGGTGCCACCGTTGAGCATGGTAAGGCTTTCGGCACCGTTGAATCGGTGAAAGCTGTGAGCGACTTGTTTGCTCCCATCGCTGGCACTATCGTTGAGATCAATGCGTCTCTTAACGATCATCCCGAGCACATCAACGACTCTCCTTACGAGAAGGGTTGGATGATTGTGATCGAAGCGAGTGGTGAAGTGACAGGTCTTTTGGATCAGGCTGCGTACGTCGCTCACTGCGATGCTGGTGACCACTAACAATGCGTTACATTCCTCACACTGAGGCTGAAATCCGCGAGATGCTTGAGGTCATCGGCGTGGGTTCTGTCGACGCGCTGTTTGATACGGTCCCTGCAAAGGGGCGCTTAAATCGTGACCTCGCGATTGAGTCCGCAGCGGATGAGATCACCCTCTCTAACCAACTCGAAGAGCTCGCACGCAAAAACGAGGCAACACGTTTGCTGTCTTTTTTGGGCGCCGGGATCTACGACCACCACGTCCCCGCGATGGTCGATCAAATGTTGACCCGAGGCGAGTGGCTGACTGCGTACACTCCCTATCAGCCGGAGGTCTCACAAGGGACACTTCAGGCGATCTTTGAGTTTCAGACCATCGTCAGCGAAGTCCTCGGTTTGCCGATCGCAAACGCGAGCATGTACGACGGCGCTTCGGCGACGGCTGAAGCTGCGCTGATGGCGCGGCGGCTCACACGCAAAAACACCATCGTGGCTTCGACGGCGCTACACCCCGAGTATCGCCAGGTGATTCGCACGTATCTTGCGGGTATCGAGTCGGCCAAATATGTTGAGGTGCCGCACACCGCTGAAGGTCTCACGGACATCAAGGCGCTCGATGCCTTGCTCGACGGCGGTGACATCGCTTGTGTGATCGTTGGGTATCCAAACTTTTTTGGTCTTGTCGAAGACGTCAAAACCATCGCTTCCACGGCGCAAGCAAAGGGTGCGCTCTGCGTGACCGCTACGTGGGAGACCCAAGCGCTCTCGTTGATTGAGTCTCCAGGGGCGCTCGGCGCAGACATCGCTGTGGGCGAGGGGCAGCCGCTGGGGATTCCTCCCCAACTCGGTGGCCCTGGATGTGGACTTTTTAGCTGTAAAAACACTCGTGAAATGTTGCAAAATATCCCGGGTCGTCTCTGCGGTGAGACCGTGGATGCCGAAGGTCAACGCGGGTTTGTGCTCACGCTCTCAACGCGCGAACAACACATTCGTCGAGACAAAGCGACGAGCAACATCTGCACAAATCATGGACTGATGGCCCTCTGCATCACGATTCGGATGTGTCTGCTGGGCAAGCAGGGCTACCTCGAGCTCGGCCGCTTGTGTCTCTCGAAATCTGAGTACCTCAAGAGCAAGCTCACCGAGGTTGGCGTGAAGAGCGCGTTCAGCGGGTTGACGTTTAACGAGTTTGTCATTCGTCGAAAATCTGGCGGCAAAGCAGGCCCAGCGCTCGCAGCGCTCGCAGCTCGTGGGATTTTGGGCGGAGTCGATCTCGGTCGTTGGTATCCGGCGATGGACGACTGCATTTTGCTCGCGGTCACTGAGCGCCACACACGCGCAGATCTTGATCGATTGGCGACAGAGCTCGCAGCGATCGGCTGAGTTCGGCAACAAATTTCTCTCTCTCGTACATACACAGTACGATGAGGGAGCACATGAACAGTCGATCAGTTATTGGTGGATCGGATGCACCTCCAGCTCAAACGCAGGGGGCTGTCGTCGCTCACGCAAAAATTCTTCGCGCCACGAGTTTTGGCGCGATTGCCATCGTGCTGGGGCAGTGGGTTCTGTCGCCGAGCGCAGGAGCGGACGCGCTGCAGTGGGATGTTCCGCGAACTGGAGCGATGAACCCTGAGGCTCGCTCGTTTGTGATCACCGACACACAAAACGCGCCAGTGATGGTGCAGCCATTGTCCACTGTCGCGATTGCTGGTCATGTCGTGTACGGAGCTGGATTCGCGGTCCGCGGTTTAGCCCGCGCCGGCTCAGGCTGTCGTGCTCAGTGGGTCCAGCTTGAAGAACAAGGGTGGGTCTGTGGTGATCGTGGTGTGCTCTCAAGCGCAGAGCCCGCCGCGCGGGTCATGGTCCCACAAGGACCGGAGTCCTTGCCCTGGGGATACGCCTTTACCGAGACTGACGGTGTGCACGCGTATCACAGCGAAAATGCCGCGGTGAATGTGTCTACAGACCCATCCACTTTTGATGTGTGGGAGGCTCATTGGGGCTTCGCAATGGATGACCTCGTCACGGTCAACAGCACACGGATGATCAGAACCCGGGATGGGCACTACCTTCGCCGCAGCGATGTGTATCGCGCAAGCCCAACGGAGTTTGAAGGGGCCAGTTATGCGGCGCTATCAGACGGGGCGGCGGGAGTTCCGTTTGGTTGGGTGGCGCAAGGAGCGACGAGAATTTATCCCGTTGATCAAGAAGCGGGCCGTGGAGAGCCGCTCGCGCGGATGTCCCGTGTGCATGTGTACGCAGTCAATCAGGCGCGTCGCCGCGTGATGGCACGGATCGGCGACAACCAGTGGGTGCGCGCGGATCATCTGCGCTGGATTGCGCCCGAACCACCCCCGGTGCAAGTGGACAGGGCTTCGCGTGATCGCTGGATTGACGTGGATTTATCCAGTCAAATTCTCATTGCCTACGAAGGCACGACCCCCGTGTACAGCACCATGATCTCTTCGGGAATCGACCGAATGCCAACCCTCCCTGGCGTGTTTCGCATCTGGGGCAAGTATCTCGCTCACACGATGGACAACACCGAAAACACTCGCATCCCGAGCCACTTTCGTTTGGGCGATGTGCCCTACGTCCAGTTTTTTGACGGCGATCGCGGTCTGCACGCTGTGTACTGGCACGATCAGTTTGGGACTGCTCGCTCACACGGTTGCATCAACATGTCGCCTCGCGACGCACGATGGATCTTTCAGTTCACAGCGCACCCCCTGCCTGCTGGGTGGCTATCGCGCGCGATCCCCGCTGGGCAAGGGACGATAGTTCGTATCCGAGGCCGCTATTCGCCTACTCAATCACTCCACGACTAAGCACGATCCCAGCGTACCCACCGAGGATTGGCTCATCGCGCTCATCGCACCACAACGCGTTAAGGTCGTCGGCTGTGAAGGGGCTCTCTGCACGCCATGTTGCCCCGCGGTCTGTGCTTCGAAGCAGCGTGGCTCCGAGTCCTGCGGCGTACCATGCGCGATCGCCCGCGGCACACGCACCAAAAAACGATGTCATTAACGTTTGGTCCACTGCGGCGATGCGCCAGTTGAGCCCGTGGTTGCTGCTGGTGACGATTTCGCGCTCTTTTCCGACGGCAAACATGTGCCCGTGAGAGTCGCCCGAGATCGCGGTCAGATCGCGCGTGCTGGGGTTGGTCATCCGTTGCCAAGAGACTCCTTGGTCCGTCGAGCGAATAATCACGCCACGTGTTGCCACTGCGAAGACCTCACTCGCAGACTGCCCCCACATCGCGAAGAAGTCTTCGTCGGTCTGCGTCGGT
>JANNCG010000228.1:0-5403 GCA_031386385.1 Myxococcales bacterium | reverse complement strand
CTTTTTCAGCGTGGTAAGAACTACATTCATGGGACACGCTATGAATGACGCAAACCACCCCCATTGCGCTACTAATCGGCACGTTTTTGCTTTCTGCGTAAACTCGGTTTTTTCGGTGAAGTCGCCGGCGAGAGTGGTGTTTTTCAAAGATGTGATTCCAGCTAAAGAAGTGCTGGCGCGCTGTGAAGAGTGCGGAGTTGTCGGGCTCGGTTCGGCTGTGTCGGCGAGTTCACCGAAAAAACCGAGTTTACGCAGAAAGCAAAAACGTGCCGATTAGTAGCGCAATGGGGGTGGTTTGCGTCATTCATAGCGTGTCCCATGAATGTAGTTCTTACCACGCTGAAAAAGGTTCTTGTCGTCGCTGCGACGCTTGATAACGAGAAACAAACCTTCACTGCAGAAGACATCGTCGTCCGAGCGTGGAAGGATTTTCCCGAGAGTTTTGGCTTACGGGGATACCAAGCTCACCACCCTGATTCAAATAGAGTCCTCGCAAAATTGATGGGAACTCTTGGATTGTGTGGTCGTGGATGGCTCGAACAAACAGACACCAAAACCTATCGGATCACCACTGCGGGTCGAAAGATGGTGAAGTCTTTCGGATACCCCACTTCGTCTCGACCCATTGAGCAGCAGTCAGTGCCTGCTTCGACAGCCGCGCCGGCAGTGGTCTCGTCGACACCTGCAGCTCGGTCTGTGATTTCGATCCAACGTGAGCTGCGCTCGGTGCCCGCACCTGCACCGGCCAACACGCCGAGTGCTCCTAAAAACGTCGAGTCTGTGCCTTTTGAAAACACTCACTCGCTGGTTCGAGTCGCGAGCAGCGTCGCGTCGCAAAAGTTCTCCAGAGGCGGCATGATCACCTTTGACGATGCGTGCTCTTTTTGGGGAATTTCTCGCAACGCTAAAGGTCGTGAGCTTGCAGAACGGCTACGAGAATTTGACGATCTTATGACCGCTGCAGCAAAACACGTGCAAAAAACTGGCGCCCCAGTTCGCGGTGAGCTTCGAGACGTGACGCTGACCACCATCGTCGGATTGCAAGGTCTGCATCGCATGCTTCTTCAACGCTACCAGCGCGAGCTTGATCTCGTCGCTTAGCCTGCGCGGTTAAATGGCAAGCTTCGCTGCTCGCTCGCGCTGCACCGGATCGTCTGCGCGAAAGATTGACGCGAACACGACAAACGTTGCCCATAAGACCGCCAGATGGGCAAACATGACCACGCCTCGGTAATGTGAAAAAATGGTGCCTGAAATAATGGGTCCCAAGAGCATTCCCGATGCGTAAAACGCGTTGTAGATCGCGTTGGCTTTCGAGAAATCAGGGGGAGCAACGACAGCGCCTTGAAGCGCGAGGCTCACCGGCGAGATGGACGCAAGGGTGGCTCCAGCGGTGAACACTGCAGCACACGTAAGCCAGAAGGCATCAATCCAGATGAAGCCCAGAACCATCAGCGTGCCAACAGTGCCCAAAATGCGCATGAGCAACAGATGCCCATAGCGATCGCCGAAGCGGGCGGTGAAGTTTGAAAACGCGAGCATTCCAGCCGCGAAAAAGGCGGGTACAAGGATCGTTGACTGCTCGGCAATGTGTTTTTCTTCCATCAGGTACAGAGGCAAGAAGAGCACGACGCTTGCTTGAAAATATCCGTACGCGAAGGTCGCAAAGCACGAAGTTCGAATCCGCTTGAGCAGCTCGATTGAAGATTCTGACGGTTGAGGAACAAACGACACCGACCGGTACGGCTTGCCATCCACTCCCGTGCTTGGCTCAATACCGGTGTGCGCTGCGTGATCGCTAACATCTGGATCCAAACGCAAATACACCACGATTGCAGAGGCAAACGACAACACTCCTGCGCCCACAAAGGCCCAATGCATCGGCGCGAAGTGAGCGACAATGTGCGCCATGATCGGGCCGACAACGTACCCAAGTCCCATCGCGATCGCGTACAGACTCACGACAAACGCTTTGTACCTTCGATCAGCACGCGTCAGCAGGATGGTCTCGCACGCGACCCAGATTCCGACTGAGCACATTCCGTCCAGGACTCTGATCGCAGCAAACATCGGATACGATGTGATGAAAGGAAAAGAACCGACGGTGAGCGCGTAGCCGATGAGCGCGACAATCAGCGTACGGCGTGCCGAAAATCGCTTGATGATGGCTCCCATTGGGAGGCTTAGCGCAACGATTCCACTAGCGAAAAAAGCCGCCAATGTGCCGATGTCTTGCTTGCTAAATCCTCTGTGGTTGAGCACCAGCGATGACAACGCAATGGGGACGCCGTACGCGCAGCCAAGCAAAAAGATCGAGACATAGATCAGGCGAACGTTGCGGTCCGGAATTTTTTCTAACACGAATAAACCTGCGCGGTTTTACCAGGGGATCTCAGCAGTAGCGATTTCAATTGGTGGAGACAGAGCATGCAACACATTGAGGACTTCGAGCAGTGCGAATGATTGTGCGCGGTAGCGCAGCCGGGCGCGCAGTGCTGTCGTCCCCGCTCGGACAGGGATTGAAAACTCCCTGGACTGCCCAGACTCGATCGCCCGAACAGCGGTAATTGTCGCTTCTGTTGCGAGCGGAGTCGAGAGCGCATCGTGAAACTCAATCCTTGGGATGCTTTCGTTTTGTACAAACCCGCCGGGCGGCAGGAGCGCTCCTGAGCGAACCTCCCAGCTACCGTTAGCGAGCTGTTCGGACCACTCAATCCACACTTCGCGCGCAAAACGCGAGCCTGACGGAAAAGCATGTCCCACGTTGTTGTTCTGCACTGTGAGCACAGCAACCGATCCTTGTTTGCTGATCGCGAGCGAGACAGAATTTACCAACAACGTCGCAGCTGCCGTTGGTTCATCATCGGGGCCGATGATACGGTGCTCACTCAATGCTCGCGAGGGACTCGGCGCTAATGGATCCGTGGCCGCCGGTCCCATGGAGGCAACACCCACAGGCATCCCGGGTCGTGCGCTCATGTGACAGCTCACACAAGAGTCGCCCTGCGCCTCCGCTCTTGAAGCACGCCACTCGGTCAAAGGTGTCTCATGAAACGCGTGTGAGCCTTCGACTTCGTGACAGGTTCCACAAAAATCAGAGGTCGTCCCGAACTCATGCATCACGCTGTTGTGCGCGCGCGTCGCCACCGGAGCGCTGATCGGACCGCGAATTGGACCTGATAAATCCCAGATCAATCGTGCGTTGCTCGTCCCAGAGTTGCCCGCTGCGCGGTGGCATGTGTCACAAGACAGCCCCGTGCTTGAGCCCACCGATGGTTGATGGCAGTTATCGCAAAACCGTCGTGTTTGTGCGTCTGCACGGTCTCTGAGCGCGCGAAAAACAACGCCAGTGGCGGCTTGTGCGTGCCGTGTTTGCTCAAATGCCCGCGCTTGTGCAGCATGGCAAGTACCACACGAACCCGACGGGGATGCGGCATCTGGCGGGGGCGACTGGGGTGACGCACAGTCGACCAACAGCAGCAAAAACAGCGTCGAAAAAGCTCTAGAAATAATAGTTCACCGACAATACGCCTTGGGCCACTGCAGTGAAATGAACATCCGTAGAGAGCTGTGCTGTCCAGTTGTAAGCGCGAAGGTCATGACCGATGTATCCAATGGCCTCAATGTGTGATTGCAGCGACCAGTGATCGCTCAGGTAGAGTTCAGACCCGGCACCAATGTGCACACCAAAGTGAATGTCCTGGACGGACACTCCGCCCTGGCGAGGCGGCTCTAAAACGACGAGCGATGCGCAGGCGCCGATCATGGGATACAGGTTCCACCAGCGATTGCCGATGACTGGAATCTGCAAGACTCCACCGACCTCGTGATCGTGCCGAATGGCACCATCGACCGGTCCCGCCATGTGGTCTGTAAACAGCTCAATCGCGACATATTGATGGGGCCGCAGACGAATGTGGCCGCCCACTCCACCGAGCGCATATGAGCCGATTCTGCCCGTCAATCGGTTGCCAATAGCGATGGGATGCTGTGTCGACCACCCATGAGAAGCCGAGGCCACCGGTGCGGTTGGTACAGATTGAGCCATCGCGGTCCGGGTCACCAAAAGTGTCCCGAGAAGTGTAAGCGCTACGAGCGTCGAGTGTTTTGTCATTGCCATCGAGATCCTCACCGGTGTTCTTTACAGAGCGATCGGGTATCCAATGACCGTGCCAGCGATGAGAGTTTTTCGCAATTTGCAAGAGTACTGCAAAAACACTGACAAACTCAGTCTGGTTGGGGGTCCCCGACGTCCAAGTGAGAACGCGCGTAGAGTTCACACTGTGAACCGATCGAGACAGTTGAAATGAAACCATTTTTTATCATGAATGCCTTCATATTCGCAGGCAACAGAGCGCAAATTTCTAGTTCAAACACAACGACCAACACGGAGAAGCGATCGTGCGTCTGACCACTCTTGACTGGGTTGTTATCGTTTTGTTCTTCTTGCTCAATGTTGCGATTGGGCTGAGATACACGCGCAAGGCGGGGGGAAGTGTCAGCGAGTTCTTTTTGTCGGGCCGCAATGTTCCATGGTGGCTTGCAGGGACATCAATGGTCGCAACAACGTTTGGCGCTGACACCCCTTTGGCCGTCTCTGGGCTCGTCGTGAAGTACGGAATCGCTGGCAATTGGCTCTGGTGGAACGCCGTCGCCAGCGGGATGCTCACGGTCTTTTTCTTCGCCGCGCTCTGGCGTCGTGCGGGCGTGATGACCGACGTTGAGCTTATTGAGCTGCGATATGGTGGCAAGGCGGCCGCAGGATTGCGTGGATTTCGCGCGGCGTATCTCGCCTTGCCCGTCAACTGCATCATCATTGGATGGGTCAATTTGGCGATGGCTAAGATCATCGGAATGACTCTCGGGATTCACCGAGGCAAAGCGGTCGCCCTGTGTTTGTTGCTCACCGGTCTGTACGTCAGCGTCTCGGGGTTGTGGGGTGTTTTGGTCACGGATATGCTGCAATTTGTCGTCAAACTCTCGATGACCATTGTGCTCGCGGTAGTCGCAGTCCGTGCCGCAGGGGGCATTGATCACATGGCCCATGTGTTGGGTCGTGAGCGTCTCGCGATTGTCCCTCCTGTGGGCGAATCAACGTGGATGCCCATGGTTTCGTTTATCGTTTGTATTGGTGTGCAGTGGTGGGCGGCTTGGTATCCCGGCGCTGAGCCAGGCGGAGGTGGGTACGTTGCACAGAGGATTTTTGCTGCGAAAAATGAGCGTGAGGGTGTGTACGCCGCCCTGTGGTTTAACGTCGCGCACTACACTGTGAGGTCTTGGCCATGGATTCTCACAGCGCTCGCAGCGGTTGTCTTGTATCCGCACATCGACGATCCTGAGGGCTCGTACGTTCGTGTGATGATTGATCACCTCCCGCCGTCTCTGCGCGGTCTCATGATGGCG
>JANNCG010000190.1:0-3139 GCA_031386385.1 Myxococcales bacterium | reverse complement strand
ACGCCGGCGACGCTTGGATTCGCGAATCGTTGATCCTTACACCGCAGCAAGACGGGACGGGTCTGCACGCCGCGCACGATTTGGTGCTCATCCCGAGCTGATCGCGCACAGCAGTCCGCCCTCAAAACGCTGTGAAATCCGTAGAAAATGGTATCCTCGCGATCGATGGACGATAAACCTAACCCTATCGTCGCCGACGCGTACGAAGCGAACATCGCGGCACCCGGCGAGATCTTGCACCGCGACAAGCTCGTCTCGCGGGCGCTCGCAGTGATCAGCTTGATAATGACACTGATGTGCTTCTCCTTGGCGGCTGCCTCGCGGATCGCTGGGAGCCCCATTGCCGTCACCATTGGCACGGGCGTGATCGGTCTGCTCTTTGTCTTTGCCGGTCTGACTCGCAGCGTGCTTCGTACTGCGGTCACCCGGGAGTCTTTGCACATCCATTGGGGGCTGTGGGGACCGCAGATTCCGCTGACAGCCATCACCGCGGTGAGCGTGCGAAAAGACTACTCGCGAACCGCGCTCATAGAGGCCATGCGGGTGCCTGGCTCTCCCGGCGTGCACATGATCTCTGTGGCCGGAAACGGCCCGGTAGTAGACCTTCAGTGGATGGACGAAAAAGGAAAACTCCAGCGTGCATGGCTGGGTGCCGACGACGCGCCCGCGCTATGCGAAGCGATCGAACGCGGCGCCGCGCGCGCCAAGGAGCGAGTGCGGGTGGCGAGCGCAGACGCACCCACTCACACCGAAGACTCCAATACCGCAGAGCCCGCTGAGATAGCTGTTAGCGGCGCTGCAAAGCAACGGCTTTAAAGTACATATCCGTAAGCTTCGTTGTGCCCTAAGCGCACTCAGCGCCGCGCACGATTGGGTGCTCATCCCGAGCTGAAATCACTGAATCACTCCGGAAGCACATGGATGCCATAACGTTCTTTGGCGACCTGCTGGATCGCGGCGGCGAACTTCGGGTTGTCTCGGAGGATTCGATGGAAGTCAGCTTTCTCCAGGACGTAGAGATCGGACGGGATTTTTGCACGGACATTCGCGTTGCGTGGCATCGAGCGCAAGACACCGACTTCACCGAAGATGTCGCCGTCCGTGAGAACCTTGATCACGGTGCCAAGGTCGCCGAGCACCTCGACCTCGCCCTGCTCGACTATATATAGCTCGTGACCGATATCACCTTTGGTGATGATTAAATCCCCTGCCGCGACCTGCTTGGGCTTGAGCGCCATGATGACCTGCTGCAGCAACACGGGGTCACCGTCTTTGAACAGCGGCACGGATTTGAGCACCTCTTCGGTGATCACTTCATGCCAACGACGGCCGTCTCTCTCGATCAAATCCGCAGCGGACTTCGGACCCCAGGTGCTTCGAATGTAGTTCGGAAACACCACCGGCGTCACCGCCCAGTGGTCCAGTATGGGTTGCGCGACCCTCCACGCAGCCTCTACCAAGTCGCCGCGAGAGAACAGCGTCGCGTCGCCGTGTGAGCACGCATAAATCATCACTTCGTAGCCCGTATACCTGGCTGCTTTGAAAGCATCGCCGTAGCTAAACTTCATGTGCACCGGTTGCAACGCCATCCGAGGGCCAGGGATTTTGGCTTGAAACTGCACCTCAATGCCCTGATACGGCTGAATGTGAAAGATCAAGCGATTGGCCCCGAGGCTCGAAACCGCTGTCCCGCGAAAGATCACTTCGGGGGCTTTCTTGAACTCGACAATAATCTCGGTCCCGCGCTTCCACAGCGCCTTTCCGGACCGCAAGTACACCGGAACCCCCTCCCATCGCCAGTTGTCGATATGAAACCGCGCCGCCGCGTAGGTCTCGGTTTTTGACTCGGGATTCACGTTTTTTTCACCGCGATAACCGGGACTCACCACGTTGCCATTGGCATCCAGCGCCGGCCCGTACTGACCGCGAACACAGTACCGCTCGACCTCGTCCGGCGAATAGTTGCGCACGGACTGCAAGAGCTTGGCCTTCTCGTTGCGGATCGCATCCGGCGCAAATGAACCCGGGACCTCCATGCACAAATACGCGAGCATTTGAAACATGTGATTTTGCATCATGTCCCGCAAAACACCGGACGAATCGTAATAGCCTCCACGGTCTCCGACATCGACTGTCTCAGAGACATTGAACTGAATGTTGTCGATGTAATTCTTGTTCCACAGGGGCTCGAACATCCCGTTGGAGAAGCGGAAGGCTAAGAGGTTTTGCACCGTCTCTTTGCCGAGGTAGTGATCGACGCGATAGATTTGGTTCTCGTCCCAGCTGGCGAGGACCTCTTTGTTGAGCTTGAGTGCAGAGGTCAAGTCGGTTCCGAAAGGCTTCTCGACGATGATACGCGTCCATCCCGGAGTGTCCTTGAATCCTGACTTGTGCAAGTTGTCGCACAGCAGACCAAAAAACTTCGGGGCCACGGCGAAGTAGAACAAAATATTGCCCCCGGCGTTGTGCTCTACGTCAAGCTCTTTCACCTTGGTCTTTAAAGTCTCGAAGACCGCGAGGTCCGTAAAACCACCCGCGCTGTAGTGAAACTTGCTCACGAGCTTGTCCCACACCCCTTGATCGAACTCATTTCGCGTGTGAAATTTCAGGATATCTGCGCTCATTCGCTCGCGAAACATCTCCGTCGTCCACCCATCGAGTGCGGTCCCAAGCACGGCGAAATTCTCTGCCAACAGCCCATCACACGCAAGGTTGTATAGGGCGGGGACAAGTAAGCGTTTGGTGAGATCCCCAGACGCGCCGAAAATCACCATCACGCAAGGTTGGATTGTCTCGCTCCCATCGGGAGCGTTCACACCAACAGAGCGAAGAACCTGAGGAGCATCAGCCATAGTCGCTGAGGATAGAAACTCCGCCTGGATGAAGGAAAGAACTAATTCAGGACTTCGGTGATTGGGTTGTTAAAGCAGGTTCAGCTGCGATCTTTATAAATCGCCAGATAAATCACACCACTTTCGTACACCGCAGGGTACACTGCGTCCGCGTCACTGCGGGCCGTCGCCAGTCGCGCCATCGCCGAAGCGAACCCCTCATCCGCCGGAATATGTGCCCGCCGCAGCACGCCCAACCCCGGCTCACTCGGCGGCTGCGCGTGCATCCTGCGCGAAAGCTCTGTGGA
>JANNCG010000182.1:0-5946 GCA_031386385.1 Myxococcales bacterium | reverse complement strand
CATCATCCGCAGTGATGATGATTTCACGGCTACCCGAGCCCCACCCGGCGATTGAACTCGCGACACTCTGGCTCGAAAAAAACCTCCCTCGCGACGAGCATCTTTGCCTCGTTCATGGGGATTTTCGCACAGGAAACTTTCTTGTCACGCCGGAGGGACTCACCGGCGTTTTGGACTGGGAGTTCGCCCACTGGGGCGACCCGATGGAAGACCTCGCCTGGGTCTGTGTTCGCGACTGGCGTTTTGGCGAGCTAAGAAAGCCCGTCGGGGGTTTTGCTACAAGATCGCAATTGTATAGCTCGTATGAGAAGTACTCTGGTCGCCCCGTCGACCACCAGAAGGTTCATTGGTGGGAGGTGATGGGCAACGTTCGTTGGGCGACCGGAAGTGTCATGCAGGGCGAACGCTATCTCAGCGGTGATGAGCAGGACATTGAGCTGTTGGCCATCGCGCGGCGCGCTTGCGAGATGGAGTGGGAGGCGCTTCGGTTGATCCGTCAGCAGAAAGACAGCTCATCGCGAACGTGAGTGAGCTTACGAACCGGCTACAAAGTGAAGCGAGATGGAGTTGATGCAGTAGCGTTTTCCGGTGGGGGCGGGGCCGTCGTCGAAGACGTGACCCAAATGCCCGTCGCAGCGTTGGCATCGAACCTCGGTCCGCTCCATTCCAGCGCTCCCATCGACGATCTCGCGGACGTTGGGTCCGGTTTTCGGTCGAGTAAAGCTCGGCCAGCCAGTGCCGGAGTCAAACTTGTCCGACGAAGCGAACAGCTCGAGATCACAGCCGCCGCAAGTGTACGTCCCCGCGGCATGATTGTCCCAATAAGTCCCAGTGAACGCGCGCTCTGTCCCCTGCTCACGCAGTACGTGAAATGCGTCGGGCGTAAGCCGTCCTCGCCATTGCTCAGGCGTCAGCGCGCGCCAGTTGATTGCTCCGGTGTTGCTTGCTGTCATAGCTCGTGATCCTTCGGCGCCCGCTGCGGAGTCACCGCTCAGAGGAGTGCTCGCAGGGGTCGTGGTTGAGAGGGTATTGGAGGACTGAGCGCTCGAACGTGTGCACGCTTTGATCGCGCCAGCCGCCAAAATCAGTTGTCCAAGAAGAGTGCGTCGATTCATTGTGATTTTTCAGCGGAGAGAATGGTTGGGAGGGGGCGTTGTTCTCCAGAGTACGAAGACTCTCCGTGCATAGTTACATCCTCTGAGCACAGAGCGCTTCGAGATGTGCGCGAAGTGCGATAAATTCGCTTTAGAATCATGCACCAAGAACGACCCGACGTTGCCACTACTCTCGATGCGGTGGTCCGATTTTTAACCTCTGAGCTCTACGGAACGATCCCCGACAAGGGCCTGTCATTTCGTGTCTTGATCGCAGCCAACATGCTCATGCAGTGTGCCTCGGAGGTTCGTGCAGAGCCGGGCCGGAGTCAACGTGACAACGCTCGACTTCGTGCCCTCCTGGGGCTAGGAGCGGATGCGCCAGAGTCGGACCTCAAGGCTCGGCTTATGGAAGCGCTCGTGCAACACGATACCCTTCACGCGGACGCGCTAGGGGCTATTGCAGACTCGTTGCGGGATACATTGGCATGCAATAATCCAGCATTTTCACTTGACGAAGAGATCGAATAGCCCGCACGTTATGCTACCGTCCTCGCGCCACTACAACATGCGCACCTCGCTGAGAAATGGACGCTTCGCAGTGGTGTGCAGATCCTCCGCGCAATAGAGGACATCCTACGCGCTCCCAACGTGCAAGCAGGTCTTGTGCTGCGGTGACAATGAGCTGTGCGCTCTCGGGCGAGTCACAGCCAATCGTCCATCGTACAGCGAGTCGTCCGTCCGCTTGTGAATACAAGGTCACCTCGTCGCCGCGCCACGCTGACGCCAACGCCCACGCCCGCTCTTTGCGCACCACACTTGAGAGAAACAGTCGCAGCTCAAGCTCGCCTAAGCGTCGCGACGCGATGCTAGTCATCCCCGTGATTGTTTGCTCCTCAAACGCACCTTGCTCAAGGTACGTGACGCTATCCGGCCGGGCAGGATGCAGGAGCTGGCCAGAGTTCAGATCGACGTTTGCAAGCGCGCGGTTGATGGATACCCATCGGAGCTGTTGATACAACCCCGACGCCGCAAGGGTGCCGGTCTCATAGGGCTGCTCCATAGCTTCTAATAGATATGGCGGAAGGTTGACCTCCGTGAGCAGCTGTGCGCGCTCGGTCCATCGCTCGATGCGCCCCTGCATCTCGGGTGTATCTAACAGCCGCGAGCCTCGTTGCCGAGCGGTCCACTCAAGACCTGCCAAGGTTGCGTCGCCCTCGAGTAGCGCGAGCCTGACGCCTGCGGCTTCGGTGAGCGCTGGTTCATTTTCGTCGACGTTGACCCGGGCCTCGAAATTTTGCTGCTGCAGAGCGTGCACAAGCTCATGCACCACCGTCGCTCGGGCGTCGAGGCCGGCGGGACCCGGTCGCAGCAACAAGCGAGCCTCGCTCTCGGGAAGGACAAGGACCCGACGTTGCGTGTCGTAGTATCCCTGCGCTTCAGAGCTGAGCATATGCGCCAGCGCATCGACATCGCGCGACCCCTCGTGATCGATGTAGCCAAGGGCAATCATCAGCTGCTCATCGACCCGTTGTCCCGGAGAGAGTGCGCCTGCTTCGCCTCTGAAGTGCCTGGCAATTTGCTCGGCGGTCTGCACCTCGATGGGCACTGTGGAGTGAAAGAGTAGCCCTCGGATTGCGCTGACCTCGCGCGCGAGCGTGCGCACGGACTGCGCCAGCTCCGCTTCAGTTGGCAGACGCCCGGTTGAGGTGGCGATTGTTGGGTTTGCACGAACCGTCGTTTGGTTTTGTGCGCGACAATGCATCATCGTGGCAAACGCGACAGCGAAGAGTCCAAGCGGTGCACGGCCTGCTGCGCGCATGATTATTGAGGCAACCGCACTTCGGGTGTGTTCAGCGCTTGCATCAGCTCTTGGGCCACTTTGAGGCAACGAATGTCTTGTCCGCGCGTGGAGATGAGCTGGATTCCAACGGGTAGGTGGGTTGGGGCAGCGATCCCGTGAAGCCCGGGATGAAAGGGAATCGAGGTCGCCGGGTTGCCGCTGGCGTTCAAGACGCCAGTGAACGCGCCAAGGGGAGCTGCTGCGCGAAAAACCTCTTCGCCGTTCATGGACGAAAACGAGCCTACTTTGGGGGCGTCCATCGCGACAGTGGGGGTGAGCCACAAATCAACATTGTCGAATCCTGCGTCCACGCGGTGCCGAAACATCTCTCTTGCGCGCATGGCGTCTTGCATCGAGACGCCTCGACCCGCAGCACGAATCCACTTCGTTGAGGGCTGAAGCACGGATTCGACCGGGACGAGCATGCCCGCGGCGAGAAACTGAAACATCGGCAAAAACTCGTCGACAGATCCCTTCGCAGTCGGTCCCTCTTCGAGGTGATGTCCTAGCGACGCAAGGAGTTTTGCTACGTACTCAACACTCTCCCGAATATGTGGTGCGGTCTGAATGACTGGATTATCTGTGGTAAATCTAATTCGCAACCGTGGGAGTGGCGTGCGCAACAGGTTGCTGTATGAGTGCGGCGCTCCCTCAAAATCGGCGAGTAGGTCCAGCAACGCAGCGGCATCTTGGACCGATCGGGCGTGGGGACCAATGACTGAGAGCGACAGCTTCTCAAAGAGCGAGAATGGATTGGGGATGGCACCTCGAGTGGGCTTATGTCCCACCAACCCTGTGAGCGCCGCAGGAATTCGGATGGACCCACCACCATCGCTCGCCACACCGATCGAGAACATAGAGTCCGCGATCGCCGCGCTTGAGCCCCCGGATGACCCTCCAGAATAGCGAGACAAATCCCAGGGATTAACCGTCGGCGGATGCGTGTCGGTCTCGATGAAGGGGAGAATCGCTAGCTCGGACGTGGCCACTTTTCCGAGCAGTGGCATCTGGGCACTGCGCACGCTCGCGGTGCTAAGGTCGTCACTGGGAATATACATGTACCGAAACGCTCGAGAGCCGCAGCGAGTGTACGAACCCCGCATCGTGTGCAGATCCTTCATCGCGGTGGGCACCCCGGCGAGGGCGCTCGGTGGCGCGAGATTCTTGCGCGCCGATGGCTTACCGCGCTGCTCGTCGACCGCGCGCGCGGTGCGGAGGGCGCCGTCGAATGTCGTCTGAACAAACGCGTTGATCGTTGAGTTTCTCTGCTCAATGCGCTCGATGCAGGCGCGAGTGAGCTCGAGGGAGCTGATTTTTCCGTTTCGGATCAACGTCGCCTGCGCGAGGGCAGAGAGTCTTAGAAGCTCGTTCATTTGGGTTGTTCCATCGATTGGTGCGGGAGTGTATGTAGTCTTTTAGAAAGTTCAAATCGGCGAATCGCATGCAAAACCTTCAACGATTTTTGGCCATTGTTCAGCGGGAGCTCGCCGCGGATGACGCCTACTTGCGCATCGGCGGGCAGGAACTTGAACACTCAGCAAATTTGCTTACCGTCGCGTGGCGCCAGGGCTGCTGCTTTGTCGCGGAGTGGAAGTCACCCCTCACTGACGAGCAGAAAGTCCGCGCCCTTCGCGTGGCGACGGAGTTTGTCACAAGTATGTTCACGGAAGAGGCGATGCTCGCGCTGCCAAAGGTTCCGCCCAGCGCGCTGGTGCACGACGCGGGGCGTGAGTTGGATAAGGCACTCAGTCTTTTGGCACGCCGTGCGCGCGCCGAGGAAGCCTTGATCATCGATCATCGATCACCGGAAATTTGGGGATCATCCGAATACCCCCGACACCGATGGAACGTCGAGGACGCGCTCGCCGCCGACAAGATCGAGCAGACGTTTCAGCAAGCTTCACTCTCGCTCGCGACCCTCACGGGCATCCACAACGAAGAGAGCCTGCAGAATTTGCTGCGCGAAAACGGCTTCGAGGCCACCGCGCTGCGAGAGCGCGCTCGAGATGTTCGGTGGGCTAAATCGTTGAGCGAAGAAGCCCTTCATCCAGAACAATTGCGCGTTTTTCACGCTGTCGCGGCGGCCCGTACCGCAGAGCACTTGGGTCACGACTCGCTCCCTGCCAACGTGCGGACCCGCGCGTTTGCCAACATCTACCGTATCGTGTTTGTCTTCGATGAGGTGATCAGCGACCTGCACATCGACAGCGCACTTCACAAAATGCTCCCCTTGATCGAGCGCCTCTTGCTCGCTTTGCCACCACGTGAACCGACAGACTCTCACCGAGGTGCCAATGTTCAGACCATCCGCCGGTTGCGCCCGCTCTAAACCTGCTCTAGAGCGCTAAAAGTGCCACGGATAGTCCGACCAGTCGGGCGCACGCTTTTCTAAAAACGAGTCGCGCCCTTCTGCGGCCTCGTCTGTCCCGTACGCCAGCCTCGTGGCTTCGCCAGCGAACAACTGCTGCCCAACCAGTCCATCGTCAACCAGATTAAACGCATACTTCAGCATGCGAACCGCCGTGGGGCTCTTACCCATGATCTTGCGAGCCCACTCAAGACCGGTTCGCTCAAGCTCTAGATGGGGCACCACACAGTTGACGGCGCCCATCTTCTCCGCTTCATCGGCGCTGTATTCATCGCCGAGAAAGAAGATCTCACGCGCCTTTTTTTGGCCCACCATCTTAGCCAAGTACGCGCTGCCGTATCCACCATCAAAGCTCGCGACGTCGGCGTCGGTCTGCTTGAATTTGCCGTGCTCACGGCTCGCGATGGTCAAATCGCATATCACGTGCAAGCTATGTCCTCCGCCCGCTGCCCACCCAGGCACGAGCGCCACAACGACCTTGGGCATAAACCTGATGAGTCTCTGCACTTCAAGAATGTGTAGCCGCCCCAGTTTTGCGCGATCGATCGTCCCGTTGCCCTCGTACTGATAGCCATGTTTGCCGCGAATGCGTTGATCGCCACCAGAGCAAAATGCCCAGCCGCCGTCTTTGGGCGAGGGGC
>JANNCG010000156.1:0-1709 GCA_031386385.1 Myxococcales bacterium | reverse complement strand
GGTGTTGCTCGCGATGATCGTGTCGCCCTTGAGAATGTTATCGAGCTTCTCAAACAAGTTACGCTTAATATCGATGCGCTCGACGATGGCCTCAATGATCAGGTCGCAGTCAGCGACCTTCGCGAGGTCGTCGTCAAAATTGCCGACGGTGACAAGCTGTGCCCGCGAGGGGTGCATAAACAAAGCTGGCTTGTTTTTCAGGGCTTTATCAAGTCCGCCTGCTGCAAAGCGGTTTCTCGCAGCGCGATCGCCCTTCTCTGCGTCCGTTAAATTCGGCGGAACTATATCAAGCAACAACACCGGGACGCTTGCGCTTGCGAGGTGTGCGGCGATTCCGCTTCCCATCACTCCTGCGCCTAACACTGCCACTCGACGAATCGGTTTGGTCATTGGGGGTCTGAACTCCTACACGGTTGTAAAAAATCGCGCGGAGCCTAACACAGCCCAATCATTCCGTATGTAGGACTTTCTCGACCGTGACCGTCACGCCGTTTAACGCAGCGGTTCCTGTCAGTGTGTCGATAAAATAACCATCTGTGACGTCATTGATACTCACGCCCGCATGCGCTCGAGCCACGTTGAGCTGCGCACTGTCACGGTGGTGACCCCAGCCGTGGGGCAAGCTCACCACACCTACCGAGAGCGCATCAGTGACTTGAACCTTCGCGTCCACGGACCCTCGAACGGATGCCAACCGTACCGTATCGCCATCGACAACTCCTCGCGAGAGCGCGTCCGTTGGATGCATCATGAGTGTGCATCGATCAGGGCCTTTCACTAATCGAAGACTGTTGTGCATCCACGAGTTGTTGCTTCGCACATGACGACGACCAATCAACACGAGCTTTGTGGGGTCTTGATCGCCGTTGACGAGTGCCGCTTCGGCGCGTGAAATGTCCTGCAAAAATAGTGACGGAGCGAGCTGTACTCGCTTGCTCTCGTTCCACAGTCCTCGAGGAAGCTTGCTTCTGAGGGGACCCAGATCCATCCCGTGTGGGTTGGCTTTGAGCGTCTTGAGCGAGAGCTTGCCGCCTCGCGCGGTTCCGTAGCTGCCAGTGCGAAGGAGCGCGTCGAGAGCATTTTCGGGACCCAGCTTTTGTGTCGCGTGAACAGTGGCCTCAAGCGCTCTATCTTTGAGCGTCCCTCGTGCGCGATAGATAGCGCGTGCGAGCGAAAACAAAACATCCCAGTCGCTCTTGGCGTGCACTGGTGCTTTGATCACAGGGCTTGCATACCGAGCGGTGTTGCGAACGGCGAAGTTGTACAACGCGAGGTCATAGTGTGTTCGCTCAAGCCCGACACTGGTGGGCAGCAACACATGCGCGTGACGGGTCGTCTCGTTGCAATAGATGTCCACCGACAGCATAAAATCCAGCGATTTTAGCGCTTGATCGAGACGCTTTCCGTCCGGGACGCTCAGCACTGGGTTGCCTGCGAGCGTGATCAGGGCGTGAATTTGTCCCTCGCCAGGAGTGTCAATCTCTTCTGCTAACACCACCGCGGGAAGCTCTCCGCCAAACTCCGGGAGGCCTCGCACACGACTGCGAAACTTCGCGAAGTGTCCTTTTTTTCCGAGGGCTACGGCCACCGGGAGAAGATCCGCCGCGGGGTCCGTAAACATCATTCCTCCGGCGCGATCAAGATTGCCGGTGACGATGTTTACGGCGTTTACGAGCCACGCTGCGAGCCCGCCGAACTCTTGCGTGCAC
>JANNCG010000125.1:0-1776 GCA_031386385.1 Myxococcales bacterium | reverse complement strand
TCTGGATTGAACCACGCATCAATCGCTACCTGTGTGCGTGCCTTCGGAAAAAACCCTTCAACCGTAAACGGTGCCTGCGGGTTGGGCACACGCCCTCCGTCCACTGGGGCCGTCAGGCAGCTCGCGCTCATCGAAATGATCGTGGTGTGCAAGGCCATTCGAAGCAACGATGGCGTTCGAAAAACCGTGTGTGTGTGTGTGACTTATTCATTCAACATACCTCCGACTGTAAGGGTCGCGCGTTATCGCCCACCGGTCAATCACGCGAACCGTTTTGTCGTAGTCTAGGTTTCGCGACGTTGGGCGTGTGCAGCACGCCGACACGCTGGGGCCCAATACCCGACACGGAGGTGTGTGCAACTTTCGTCCTCTCCCCAAAGCGTCCCTAGTGCGTCAGCAACACCATACTGATCGCACCAAGCGCCAACCCCACACACAATCCAGCCAAAAATACAGGCCATTTCGCCGCCGAGGGCATCACCTGAATCGTCGCCGCAGGAGCTAACTCGCTGGTCGCTGCACCCTGCGCGGGGTTGCTCTCGACAACGCTCGGTGACAGCTTGCCCACCGACAACGCCTTCTCCATCGCCAACGGAATCGCAACCGTCTGCTCATTGCGCTGCGTCGCTTCTTCTTGAACCTCGCCGAGGTTCACGTTGCCAACGAGCTCTTCGAGCTGCTCATGTTCGCCCACGGGCGGCCAGAGCGTCTCGATCTCTTTGGTCCCGATGCAGTTGCGAATCAGCTCTGCGACCACCTTGTTGCCAAGGGCCCAGCGCTCAGTCCTCGCGACATCGAGAAGCGCGTCACGCATCGCGCGCGCGGTGGGGTAGCGCTCATCGGGATCTCTCACGAGCGCCTTCATCACGACGGCCTCAAGCGAGGGAGGATAATTGGCAATGCGAGACGAGGGCGGAGGGATCGCGTCTTGCATCACGGCGCGAAACAATTCTTTGGGATTATCCGCGCGAAACAACTTTGTTCCGCCGGTGGTGCACTCGTACAAGACAACCCCCATGGCCCACAAGTCTGCACGTGCATCGAGAGAGCTGCTCGCCTGCCACTGCTCTGGCGCCATGTAGCTAAACTTGCCCTTCACCCTCGGAACAATCGTCTTCCCAAACGCCGCCTCGGCCCGCGCGATCCCAAAGTCCACAACCTTTGTCACGCCATCCACACCGACCATCAAATTTTGCGGCGATACATCTCGGTGCACTAACCCCAACGCTTGGTTGTTGGCGTCCCGCGCTTCATGCGCGTTGGCCAACCCATCAAGAGCGTCCGTGGCAATCCGAAGCATCACGTTGAGGGGCATTCCACCGCCTTGTTCGGCGAGCGCGCGCAAAAGCGATGCGAGCGACAGACCGCGCACAAGCTCCATCGCAATATAAAGCTGCCCAGACTCTTCGCCTACTTCGTACACCTGCGCGAGGTTGGGATGGCGAAACTCTGCAGCCACCAGCGCCTCACGCACAAACATCCGGACATGCTCTTGGTCCTCTGCCACCTCGCGCTTCAAGAGCTTGAGCGCGACACGCTTCTCAAACCCATAGGCCCCCATCATTCGGGCCATATACACAGAAGCCATGCCACCCGAGGCAATTCTCCGTTCGATCGCGTACCGTCCCAGCGTTGGCATCTTGCTCAGAGCGCAACTGTATCACTCGTTGCTTAGTGATTGAGGGATAAGTTACACTTCAAGCAATTCGGGTTGTCGCATGCGTGATTGGTATAAGCATTTTTTAGTTTTGGGCTCTCTGTTCGGTGTCACAGCTT
>JANNCG010000093.1:0-3342 GCA_031386385.1 Myxococcales bacterium | reverse complement strand
CATCATCGACCATCGTGGCAGAGGTTTCAATGTTCTATCGCTATGCTCGCGTCAAATCTGAGTCGCTCGTAAAGTCTTCGTGGGTGACCGTCTCTCGCCATTTGGTCAACCGTGACGACGTCGCGCTTCCAAACCCTGTGTACACCCTGGATATGCCCGACTGGGTCAACGTCGTGGCCATCACCGAAAACGACGACATCGTGTTGGTGCGACAGCATCGGTTTGGCACACAACAAGGCTCGCTTGAGATTCCTGGCGGGCTCATCGATGAAGGCGAGTCCCCGTTAGACGCCGCGCGGCGGGAGCTTCTCGAAGAGACTGGGTACACCTCAGAGAAGTGGGAGAGCGTTGGCTGGACCCATCCAAACCCCGCAATCCAAGGCAATAAGCTACACACGTTTGTCGCACGGGGCTGCAAGCTGACACACCAACCGGCGCTCGATCCGATGGAGGACTGCGCGGTCGAGCTTGCGTCCTGGACTAATCTTCGCCACAATCTCTGGCGCGGCGACATTCGCCACTCTCTCGTATTGATCGCAATCTACGAGGTTATTCTCAGCGAAAAAGGGCTTACTGTGGGAGCAAGATAGACGCTCGCTACCGTCGAGCCGCTTCGCTAATGAGCGCGACAATGGGCCGAAGCTCATCGCGATGCGTGAGGTAGGCCGCGCGGTTCATCACCAAGCGCGCGCTCACGGTGTCAATCTCTCGCAAGACTGTTAGCTCGTTGGCGCGAAGGGTTTCACCCGTCTGCACCAAGTCCACAATCGCGTGGGCGAGCCCAAGCTTCGGGGCGATCTCAACGCTGGATTCGATGTGCACAAGCTCGGCGGTTAGCTGCTCGCGCTCAAGCCACGCGGCGGTGGCACGCACGTATTTTGTGGCAAGTTTCAGGTGATTGGTATGTCGAAGCTGCTCTTCAGTGACCCCATGTGGGGCCGCAAGTGAGAGCTGGCAGGCGCCAAATCGAAGGTCGTCAAGCTCAAGAACATCCTCATCGCTTTCAACCAATACATCGGATCCAACGACTCCGAATGTGGCTGCTCCGCTCGCGACATAGCGCAGCAGGTCTCTGCCCTTGAGCCACACCACGGTGACCGCTGGGTGCTTTGTCGAAAAGGTTAGCGCGCGAGGGTTGTCTGCAGCTACCACGGGCTCAAGGACGGTTTGCGCGAGACGTTTTTGCAGGGACTCACCAAGGCGTCCCTTGGGGAGCGCAAATAAGAAGTGTGCGCTCATCGCACCACCTCGCTAAAAAGCTCTGGGTGGGCTTCGTGTAGCTCAAGCAAGCGTGAGAGCCGGACGCAAAACCCTGCAGCGGCCCACGGCCTACCAAGGGACGGGTACAGTGCGTCGTAGCGTCCGCCCGCGAGCAGCTCGCCGCTGGCGTGCGGTGCCCACAGCCGCGCCATGGGACCGGTATAAAAATCGAGCCCTTCGACGGCGGCGTGATCGATTCGAACCACGATTTGCGGCGAAATCCGCTCGCGAACGAGCTTCGCTGTGGCACGCAGCGCGACGATGTCTGCGTCGAGCTCGCTGCGATACGGACTGGCGTCCACGTTGTCTTCGAGCAGGGCCTTGGCGTGATCGGTGAGCTTGTTGCGCGCGGCACATCCCGACAGCGCTGGCGCGACACGGTGCAGTGCGCGAACCGAGAGCGCGCGGACAAATTCTTTTCGCGACGATCCGGTGACATTTTCGAGATCCAACGGTTTGCGCGCGAGCGCAGCGTGAGCAAGCTGCAGCGTCCCCTCTTTCAAGCCAAGCACCTGCGGAACCCTCGCCATCAATGCGTACAGCTCTGCGTCTGCCGTGATGTTTTCGCTGGTATTCGCTGTGTATTCGCACCCTACCTCAAAACGCTCGGCCGCCTCCCAGGCGCTTGTCGGTTTGCGAAAGATCGGTCCAGAATAACATACACGTGTTGGCGGTGTCTCAAAGCGGGCGATAAACAGCTCGGCCAACGAGAGTGTGAAGTCCGAACGAAGCGCAGTGATCGGCCCCTCGGTGTCCAGACACAGGATCTCGTTGCGAGCGCTTGTCTGACTCTCGCTGGACTCTCGTCGTACTAACGAAGGGCGCATCTCGCGGTACGCGCTCGAGGTGAACAGCGTCATTAAGTCCGCCTCCCAAGCGCGAAGCTTCTGTGCCGCGTCAAAGAGCAGGTCCGGAAAGTGCGGTTTATGCGTCGCCATTTGTGTCCGCCACTTTGCTCACAGGGGCTGCGCGCACTCGATGCCGATCTGCAAGGACGTTCACGACGTCGGCGAGAGAAATATCATGGTGAATCAACAGTAGCTCCAGGTGAAAGAGCAAGTCCGCAGCCTCTCCGGTGAGAAGCTCGCGGTTGTGGGGCGTGTTTTCGTGCTCAAGATTTTTCGCTCCAAGGATCACCTCACCAGCCTCTTCGACGACTTTTTTCGCGATGCGGTCTGTGCCTTGGTGCAGCAGCTTTTCTGTGTAGCTCCCCGTCGGGTTCGCACTGGCTTTGCGCGCGTGCAAAAGCTCTTCGAGTGTGCCGAGAAATTGCAGTGACTCAAAGGAGTGTCTTGGGATCGCGTGAGCTTCTGTTGGCGCCCCTGAGTCCGCGACCGGTTCTATAGAAAAACAGCTCGTGGTCAACCGGTGGCATGTCGGCCCTTCACAGTCGGCGATCGCTAAGAGAGCGTCGCGATCGCAGTCCAGGCGAAGCTCTCGGAGGTGCAGAAAGTGACCACTCGATTCGCCCTTAAGCCATAGCTTTTGTCGACTTCGACTAAAAAACGTGACCCGTCCCGTTTGCAACGTAAGCCCAAGGGACTCCGCGTTCATGTATCCCACCATGCGCACGTCACCGTCGGCCGATTGCACCACGCAGGCGACGAGACCTTGAGCGTCGAAGACGACATCTTTTGCTGAAAATTGAGCGATAAAATCAGTCATGGTGCGGTGATCCTCATGCGGTGCCCTTGAGCGTGGAGAAAGTGTTTCAGATCGCCCACGGACAGCTCGCGTTCGTGAAAAAGTGACGCCGCTAAGACGGCACTCGCGCCCGCAGCAAGAGCGCTGTCAAAGTGTGCCATCGTCCCGGCGCCTCCGGATGCGATGACCGGGACGCTGAGCTTCGAGAGTCGCTGTAGCAACACGTCGTCGAAGCCAGATTTGGTTCCGTCGCGGTCGATTGAGGTGACGAGCAGCTCGCCGGCGCCGAGCTCAATGGCGCGCGATGCCCACTGTTCGACGTCAAGATCTGTGGGGGTCCTGCCTCCGTGTGTGTACACGCGATAGCCATGGGGTGTGAGCTTGGCATCAATCGAGCACACCACGCACTGTGCACCGAACAACTCTGCGCATTCGCTT
>JANNCG010000085.1:0-3726 GCA_031386385.1 Myxococcales bacterium | reverse complement strand
TTTTCGTTCACATTTGCAAGCTTGTCACATGTCAGCCAGGTGACGTCCCGGTGATTTCTCTAAATATCCTGAGATTTGCGAGCTTTTCGGGACTCGTAGAGTGCACCGGGGGATGCTGTTTTCTTCGCGCTTGTTCTCGCGCGACCACCTGACTGTGCAGGAGCTCCCAGGCATCAACGGACATTGGGAGCACTGATCGGTTGAGCCAGAGCCAATAAATCGCAGCAAAATCGCACTGTAGTTCTGTCGCGCTGGGGTCTGAAAAGTCCCCGTGGTGGTGAAAGTGCGCCCAATCATGGAGGCCCCAGTACAGCCCATCGATGTGATCGGTCCCGAGCCAAAACGCCGAGTGCGGCTCAACTCGCTGCTCAAAACACTGGTCCGTCGCGTCATCAATGGCGAAGGGGGCGAGGCAAAGCTCATCCGTAAGTCCATATGCGCGACCGATGTGAAGCCGAGCAAGCTCCGTGGGCAGCGATGGCCAGGGGCGACGAAGCACAAAGGCCATCTCTGCGGGGTCGTCGGTTAGCTCAGTCACACGCAAGGGGCCCTTGCTGCGCCACTCAAGCACGGTGGGCTCACACCAGCGCCAGCCGTCGAACACCGCAAGGTCAACGATGAGCGCAAAGGGCGGAGTGTGCAGCAGCACGGGAGCGCAAGGCTCAAAACTCTCTCGAACTAAACTCACAACGCGGTATACAAAAGGGTACCGTGAATCTTCGAAGAGTGTTCGGCTTTCTAGGCGCGAGTTTGCTCGCTCACTGCTCACCCGTGATGCCCGTCGATGGAGGACTCGAGGCGGGGCCCAGCGGCTTCGCTGCGGTGCAGACGATTTTTTCGCGCTCGTGCGCGGTGGGTGGACCGTCGTGTCACAACAGTCCGATGGGGCGATTTCCGATCTTGAGCGCGTCGATGAGCCGGACGAATTTGGTGGGCGTGATGTCGATGCAGGTGGCGGTTCCGCTGGTGACGCCGGGCAATCCGGGGCGGAGCTTTTTGATGAACAAGATCGAAGGCACGATGGACATGCTGCCCGAGTGCCGCGCGATGGGCGCAGACTGTGGACAGCGGATGCCCATGGTCGGCGGCGTGCAGCTGTCGCCGGCAGAGGTCGCGACCGTGCGCGAGTGGATCGCTAGCGGTGCGATGATGCAATAGGGGGTGGTGGGGCAGTCGTTCATCCACCGTGCATGGCAGCGATGACCACGCAGGCGCAACGGGCGATGTGTTTTCGGTGGTGGCGAGTGTGTCACTTGCACGGGATCGACGCGCAGCCGGCTCATCGCGAACGAGTTGGAGCGAGACGTTGGTCCGATCACTGTTCCGTCGGCGGAAAAGAAGGATTGAGCGGGCGGTGGGACTCAGACACGGGTCGAGGGTGTCAGCGAGTACCGGCACGCGAAACGACGCGGCTTCACGCAGCGCTTACTATGCTAAATGTTAAACACAGTTTATGCCAAGCGTGAGAATTCGGGTACTTGCTCTGCTTTTCGGCAATTTTGTTTTGAGATGTACAGCGCCAGTGACTCCGAATGATGGCGACAGCGCAACTCATGATGCAGCCGACGACGCGCCTCTTGATGGTTGTTTTATGAGGGGCACTGACTGCGGGATGTGTCCCAGTTGCGCTGACGCCCCAAATGCTCGGAGTAGCTGCGTTGCGGGCGCATGCCAACTCACGTGCAACGCTGGCTTCTACGATTGCGACCGTCGCTACGAAACGGGCTGTGAAGCTGCGGAATCCGTCGAGCACTGCGGTAGTTGCGACACTCGTTGCGTGGTGCCAGCGAACAGCACTGCGACGTGTGTGATGAGCCGCTGTGGATTCACTTGCAACGCTGGCTTTGCCCTCCACGAAGGCGCCTGCGTACGATTCGAAACACGACCATTACAACCGTGGTCTGGCTGGCTCGCAGCATCGCAGATTGTTGAGTTCAAGTGGGTACTTCCCCCAACGTCAACGGCCAGCCGATTGGAAATTTGCAGCGATCGTGCATGCACCAACGTTGAGTTAACGCAAGACTTTGCCGCACCTGTGGCATCATTCATGTCACAACGCCTCATGCCCGGAAATCACTTTTGGAAAGTCACGGTGAGCGGCCCAAATGGTTTGCGCCATCAGTCCAACGTTTGGCAGGTGTGGATCCCTGTCACGCATCGAACGCCATTTACAGGAGTGGACCGACCCGTGGTGGACATCAACGGCGATGGCTGGCAAGACATTGTGCTTTGCGGTCTTCAATGTGCATGGCTGTCAAATCCCTTTGGAGGCTCGGAGCGGGGGAGGCTCACAGCCATCCAAGTGTTGCCGGTGCCACTGCGAGGCGAAGTGAGTGTACCGCATCTTGTCGGCGACCTCGACGGTGATGGATTCTCGGATTTGACGTTTGGATATCTAGACTTATCGGCACCACCTGTGAGCCAGATGCGGGTGTTTTTTGGCAACGCCATTCCCCCAGCAAGTGTGTCCGTCTCGTTCAGTGGGTCGGGATGGAGCGACCATCGCACGCCGCTCAGTGCTTGCGATCTTGACAACGATGGCTACGCAGATGTGCTTGCGACGACCCCTGACGGTCAACTTGGCATTCGAGCAGGCAGTCCGAGGCGAGAAGCCCTCACAACACTTCGGCTCATTGAATCCACTAACGATATTCACGATAGTTTTGTGCAGATCTTTCAAGGCCCTTCAAACGGGCGCGGCACACAACTGCTTTCCAACTCACGAAACAATTTCTCTCTCGGAGCACTGTGGGAGATTGACTATTCGACCACTCCGCCAACAACCGCACAACGTTGGGACGCCGCCAACACACAAATCTTACAAAACCCACAACCCCGTCGCCCCTTTGCACTCATCCCTCTCGGCGACCTCACCGCCGATGGTGTGCCAGAATCACTGTTTGCTCGCTACTTCCTCTTCCCTCCGTCTGCCGTCGTATTAGCACAGGGTGGGCGCGACGCGCGAGGCACTGTGACGTTTCGATCACTAAGCGATAGCATAGTAACTGTCACGGATGACACCCGCGCGGTAGGTGTGGTCTCGCCGATTGATCTGGACTCAAACGGTCAGCCAGACTTCGTTGTTGCATCAGAGTCGAATGCGTATCAATTTGCCGATCTCTTCGTCGTGACCGGGGACTTTCGACAACCCAACACGTTGCGCGCGCTACCGCTCAACGCAGGACACCGCGATTGCCGTGCGGCTCGCGTGGTCTGTGGCCAAGGTGACGGTGGAGAGCGTGCACGACTTCCTGTTGGAGGAGACTTCGACAAAGACGGCTACGATGACGTGATCATTCCCGATCTAGATAATTCTCGACTGATGATCCTCCGTGGTGGTTCAAGAATAGATGACCTTCGCTGGGAACCGCTCATGATCGCCATTTCTAGGGAAGTGATATCCATCCTTGTCTCGTAGTCACCAACTTTCTCGCACGGTCTGTGTGTTGCTCGCAGCAGTGGCTCTCGCGGTGTTCTCTCTCGCAGTGCACTTGTCCGCCGTGAGCGCACAACCACGCCATCCAGATCGCGCACAGATCTACAGCGATGCTGGTTTTCGGGGACTCTTTCAAGGCTCAGTGATCTCGCTTGCGATGCACGAAGAGGCCGTGCGCCAAACCACAACCGTGCTGACCCACCGCCAATTTCGCATCGATCTAGATTGGGGCTTACCCCAGTGACGAAGGCATCAACGCGGCATCTCATCAGCGCACTGATCGCGTGCAG
>JANNCG010000067.1:0-9191 GCA_031386385.1 Myxococcales bacterium | reverse complement strand
CCTCGATGGCGATGGTGGCGAAGGTGTCGCGCACGAGTGGGTCCGTTGCGTGCTGAGCTTGATAATGTGCGAGCGATGCTCCGTAGGTCTCGCGGACGCAGCCTTCGCGCGCGTTGTGGAGGGCAAACTCGAAGAGCGAGGGTGGGTGAGATGCGGGAGTGTCGTGGAGGACTACGTGTGTATTTGCTGCGTGCAGCGCGAGTGAGATCATCGCGTGGGTGTGGCGCGCTTCGTCTTCGGCGGCCACGGTGAGACGTGCACGCAGTGACGCGGGTGCACCGTGAAGTGCGAGAAACGAGGCCATCTCGGTGAACGCGGTGATGGACTCGTGCTCTAGTGCGGCGAGCGATGAGAGGTGATCGCAAAGGCTGTTTGAGTGGTGGCTGGGTGAAGGTGAGTAACTGCGACGTCCCGCGACACCGCAAGGCCGAGGCGTACAGCGAACCAAGATTGGATCAGGTCGGTTGCGCTCGACTGAACCATCGCCACGAATTTGACAGTCGGCTGAGAGTACTCCATTGTCTTCTTGGATTTGATCAGCGCAAGTGCTTGGACCATAAAAGCACGTCTGCGCCGCCCACAGGCACAGGGGGATGCAGGCATCGCCCCGAAAGATCACATCGGCAGGAATCCCCGCGTCGTGAAATTGATCTAAAAGTGTTGGCGCTCCCGCGCCAGGATACGAGCGTGGGTCATAAAGATACGTCCCGGGCTGGGTACAACATGGAGGCTCTCCAGCAGGCTGGCAGCACGCTGAAGCCGTTAGAAAAAGGGCAGAAAATAGTATGATACTCGAGGGTGTAGACATCGGAAAAATCACAAACCATGACGATGTAATAACGAAAAAGTTGTTCGGTAAAACGAACTACGGATACAAAACGTTGGTAGAATGGATGCATCTGCCATCGTTGGCCTCGAGTAGCTCCTGATCCACCCCGTCTGGGTCGACGTCAAGTGGCGTGATTCTCACCGAATCACCAAGCGGATCGTTGACCCCAGTGTCCTTCAAAAATGCGTCGTGTATCTCGAGATGAAGATGCGCAACCGCCGATGTTCCAGTGGAGCCCATTTTCGCGAGCGCCGCGCCTTGAAAGACGAGTTGAAACAGACTCACGAACGCAGTCGGTTGCATGTGCATATAGCGAGAAGAGTATCGACCAAATTCAGGGATTGCTGGTCGGAGTTCGGGCACTCTTCGCTGTCGGGCTGGATTGCTTGTCGGGTGGGTGTCTGGGTCGTTGGGATCGAGCGGTTGTCCATCAGAGCCAAAGCCACCCTGTTCGGTGGTCGGGAGATTGACGTAGTTTGGATCAGCGGGATCACCCAAGTGTGCCGCGTCATCGGATGGGACCAGCGTCCCGAACACGTCTCGTCGTTGACCCGGTGTCCCACCGCGTCCACTTGGATCGGGAGGATCCCCTGGATCCCACGCACGCGGAAGACTTTCAGCGTTCGAGGTCGGATCACGACGAGTGGATCGACGGTATCGAAGGCGGCCGATATTCGTGGCAGAAATGGCTTGCGGTGGTGGTGGCAATCCGTTTCGAAGTGGAGGAGGCCGTTCGCCCTGGCGTACCGCATCAAGACCCTGCTTAAATCCAGTTCGTGGGTCGTTGTTGGAACCGATTAGGCCGGCCTGCCGAGCACGAGTGAGTGACGAGTCGTTGGCAAATATCCGATCAAACTCAGCAAACTGAGTTCGATCAACGTGCACAATTTCGATGAAATTTGCGGTCGTCGAGTAGTTTGCGTTTCGAAAATCGCCATACAGAACAATCCCATCCGCCACCGCGAGAACGAGTTCGCCATCCGCCGAGTTCGCGAACGGTACTCCCGGTGTATTACGTGTAAAATCTATCGCAAATCTAGAGTCTTGGTGTGCACTCATGACTGCATAGTGGGAATTGGGGTCATTGTAGAAGAAGCCGCGCACTCCAAAACCGCATGGATTCCATGACGCTGGCCAAATGGCCAACCAGCCGATAATCGTGGCACCGAAGATCAAGCCCAAAAATAGGTTTAGCTCCAGATTCAGTTGCTGAGCAAGAGCGGTCAATCCCGCTACAATCGCAGCGATTGCGAGAGCGGCCGAGACAGCGACCGTGGCATAAAACGCTGTCAACAACTCGGTGATGATCGGAACGACGACAACCGCAAACGGACCGGCAAGCGCTAGAAGCGCAGCGATAGCGGCAGCGAAAACCACAATAGCACCGACACCCACCGCGATAACCACCGGGAGAAACTGCCTGTACCCTCCTGCGGCAAAGTTCTGTTGACCCTTTGGCCACGGTGCTTTGATAGAGAGCTGAAGTGGTTGGTTGCCGGACTTGGGTGCAATGCCAGACTGTTGCTGATGAAGGATCGCTAGCGATTCAGTCCCGAACGCGACGCCTACGCCGGTCCACGACCAGCCGTATGCGCAACGTTCGATAAACAGAAAGACAGACCCAACAAAAGTTTTGCCGTCCCATCCGTGTGAGAAAAGAGTTTGTTTCTCACCGCAACCATCGAACTCGTCGAGCACGGTGACATTCGCCGACGCTTCAAGATCAGAGACAAACGCGTCAATGTATCCGTCACCTTCGGTCATCCACCCATCACACGCTGCACCACCAACGTGAAAGTTTGTCTTAGACGCCAGCGACCGCAGCGTTGCTCCGTCGCGCTGTTTAACGGCTCGCTTCAACTTGCGCACAAGCTGTTGGCCGTCATGAAAATACGCTGACTTTTCCCCCACCATTCGTGCGAGTGCTCGGCGGGCTAAATCCCGCCAGTCCGCACCGGGAACGGGGCGTGGTTCTGCAGCGCCCACGGCGGTGACGAAGGCAAGTTTTGCACGATCAAACTGCCCATCGTTTTCAAGTAATGTGCCAATGGTATACCAAGTGTACGCAAGAGACGTGTTGGGGACCGGGGTGCGAGTCACCGACTCAAGCGCCTCCACAGCTTGATTTGTGTCGCCAAGCCGTTGGTGACAATCGGCGATGTACTCCAAGACGCGTGGGGTAATTGGTTCACCGAGAAAAGCAGCACCCACCGCTTCTTTCACAATAGCGCGGTAGGTCGTGATGGCCTCTTCCCATTCACCCTCTGCGCGATAGTTGTCACCAATCCACATGCGAAACACAAACTCAAGGCTTGTTCCAACGCCAGCTTCTGCGGCTCGCGTGAGCTCATCAATGATGAGAGTGGGCTGTCCTGAACGGCGAGCGAGACTCAACAGTTGCGACATCTCGATCCACAGTTCACCTTTAGTCTGCTGAGTATTTTGAGCGGAAAGCGAGTGATCCGAGCGTCGCTTGGTCGTGGGAGCATCAACTCCGCAGCGACTGCACTTGCCCGCGCAACTCGACGCGAACACGAAGCTCCAGTTGGCCCGCAGTCGGGTGTCTGGTGTCTTCGGCAGCTTTCGAATCCGCTCATCATACTCGCGGTGAAGGGATCGCACTCGCTTGTCGTGTGACTCGTGCGGAGGAGGGCACTGCACACCGATACATCGGACATTGGTTGAATTCGATCGCATCTAACTTATCGCTTTCGATGAATGTGCCGCTTCGAGAAAAAGTATGCGCGTTGATTGCTCACGAAGCAAACTTGAGCGCCTCTAAAAATTGGTCAAACCAAGACAATTGATCCGCACTGAGCGGACATTTGCCGACATACGTGAACAAGTATGCGACGCGCCCAACTTCGATTAAACATTGCGTTTGCTCTAAGTTTGCGCGACCCGCGTCGATGGTGATCCTTCGACGCCACGCGTTTTTACCCCCGATGACACAGGTTCGCACAGGCTCTTGCACTTTGATTTTGCTCTGCCCCGATGTGTCCACAACGAAGAGCGAAGAGACAATTTTGTCGGCCGACAACTCGTTCGAGATGTCCATCTTCATCACCGTCACGGACTCTTTCAGCGGGACGCCTGGCATCATCTCTTGTGCAGTTCCGGGCGCGGTGAATGTGTACACGGTGCGGTTCTCCCACTCCTCCGGCAGCACAACGCGAAGCTCGCCATAGAGCATCCTAGACTGCGTCTTTCCGCTGCTCATACAAGACCCCACTTCGCGAGCAGCGAGTCATTCACGAGCTTCGACGCAGCCGCGCTCAACGCGCTCTTGTAGAGCATGACCTCGTAGATCTCGACTGCGCCATACGCATACAACCCACCTCCGGCATACGCCGCAGCGAGTCGGTACTGCGTGCTGTCCGTGGCGCTCGACGAGACGGTGTCGCTCGCAACAATCGCGCCGTTTTTACACAGATTCATGGTGGTCCCTGAGCGCTGAAGACCAAGGATCCACGGCTGCCCATCGGTCATCGTGTCGAATTTTCCGTACGGAAAAGCCGCGTTCAACACCCCGCCGCCCCACTTGCTCGCCGTAGTTTGATCGCGCCCGGTCCAAAACCCATTCGCATAGTGTTTGTCTAATACTCGCTCATAGCTCTGTGGCGAGCCACCGGTGTTGCGAAACAATACAAACATTGTGAAGTCGCCAAGCGCTTCGCCTCGCAGCGACTCAAGGACATCATCCACGCCGTCAAATCGGACGCCGGGATTTCCGTTAAGGCCACTGCGGATAAATTTTGGTTGCGCGCCAGTGGTGCTCTGCACAAAGTCATTGCCCAAAGGACCACCATCTTGCCACCGCGCGACTGAACCATTGTTGGCCACATTCACGATCTCTTGCGCCGACAGCCAAAACGCCAATCCCGGGAGATCTTCAGGCGAAAATACCGTGTGACGATGGGTGCGCGCTTGGCCGTGCAGCTGGATCGAAGCGAGCCCCGTCTGTACGCTCGCTCGCCAGCGAAGATAGCGCAGTGGGCTTCGAACCGTACGCAGCTCGGCGCGTGCGGTGGCTGCTCCGACCGATGGATAGGTGGCACAGACCATCCAGCCGTCTTCTGTTTGGTTTGACATTCCAGTGAGCAACTCAACAGAGAGGGTCCCTGATGGATCGCCCGCGAGCAAGGCCAAATCGAGCTGATCGAAGCACGAGACATCCACGGCTTGCTCAAGGGCCTGGGTGACAGGTCCATTGATCATGACGGGCGTTGCGGTTAACCAGAGTTCAAAGGCCATGGTGTTTCACTCGTTTTGCTAACGCCAGCTGCGCGCGAGACCCTGAAGGGTAAACGCCCCACCCGTCCCGGTGACGACGACGGAGTACCTGATAAATCGCAGGCAGTTGCGAATCGTGAGTTTTTGCCAGACGCCGCTGGTGGTGGCAAGATCAAAGGTCGCTACCGTGAGCCAACCTGCTTCGTCTTCGTTTTGCATCGCCGTGATGATCGAGACTTGAATGGTGGACGAAGTGTTGACGACGGCCACACCGAGGGCGAGATCAAGCTCGTCGTAGCCCGAGACATCAATCGCATCGACAAGCGTCTGCGGACCACTTGCAGAAGCCGTGATGGGCAAGTCGCTAAATACAATGGCGTCGGCCATGGTGAGTTAACCTTTCGATGCACATGAGAATGACTGATTTTTTGCAGCGATTTGCGCGATGGGTTGTGACTAAGCGATCCTGCGGGCCATGCCCGAGATCATGACGGTGGCGCTGGTGAGGGTTCCGGGGACGAGCTGATAGCGAAGGTACTTGAGCAAGATTGAGCCGGTCGCTGGGAGGCGCAGCCCCTTCCACTTGTTCACGTCCGCTTGTGTAAATGTCACGTTGCCGCAGTTGACGCCTCCGCTCGCCCAGCTTCCGTCGTCGACCACGTTTTGCATTGCGGTAAAGAAGTTAACCGTGAGGGTGCCAGTGACGCCCACCGAGAGCAGCCCCACTTGGAGGTCTAAATAGTCGTACGCGCTAATGTCGATTGCGGTGCGAATATCCTGCATCACGGTGACGGTAGTGATTGCGACAGGTTGAGGTGTAACAACAATGATATCGGCCATTGAGCAATTCTCCTGTGGGATGAGTGACAACTGCTCCCCTTGAAGCAGCTTGAGACGAAATTAACGGTACCCCCCCCTATATTTGTGCAACAGAAATTTGCGTCTCCGCAAAACAAAGAGTTAGCGTGTTGGATTCGCGGGAGATTTTTCGGAGGCGTGGGGACGCTTGGCGGGGATCAACCCGGGGAAGACGAGATGTGTCGCGAGTTCAGAGGCTCATTTTGGTGGTGCTCTTGCGGTGACGACGGGAGTGAACGATCACGTGCAGCGGCGGTGGGCGAATTCGCGTTTTGTCAACCTGAAGCTTGCGCGTGTTCTTATTGGCGCTGAGCGAGTGTTGTAGCTAGAGCGAGTTCGTGCGCAGTAAGTTCGACTACCTCGGAAAGCTCATCGTCGCAGCGGGAACCACGACGCCAGAGCGCGCAAAAGGAGTTTTCGATTCTCTCTGAAGAGCAATCAGCGGACTGTTATGTTATTGAGCCCGAGGCGATCGACACCGCGAGCACCGTTGCCGAGACACTTGATTTGCACACTTTGCACAGACCGTACACTCGAATTGGACCGCGAGGAGTGGCACTTCCGCGTGGTGGGTGGCTGGGCGAGATCACTTCGCACGAGTGTTTGGTTGAAGCGTTTCACGACCCTCCCAACGTGCACGAAGTCAACTTGTGCATGCAGAAGCAGTTTAACCTTCGCGCGCACCTGCGACGGGATGCAACGAGCAGAGAGGCCGCTGCGCGAGTGACGAAGCTCCCGTTGTGGATTATCAGCGGAGGCGATCCAGAGACGGTGCGCCGCGAGTTTGGATTTGCACCATTGGTTGGGTGGATCAATGGATTCTATACTGCGGCGAGTGGGCTCTCGCTGAACTTGGTGGTGACGTCTCAGTTGGAGCTATCGAGTGAGACGTTGTTGCTGCGCTTGATGGGTGCGGGTAAGACCTTCGAGGCCGCGGTGGCGAAACTGCTCGAGCTTGAAGAACACCAGTGGGAGGTTGAAGCGCTGCTGCCGTGGATGCGCAAGTTGCGCTTGACCAAAAATGAAATCGTTGCACAATATCCAGACGAACGTGAGGCTGTTATGAGCATTACTGCATGGAGCGAAGAGATTGATCGTAAGCTGAAAACAGAGGGCAAGATCGAAGGACTCGCCGAGGGCGTTGCGCTTGAGCGACGCAACGGGCTTGTTCGGTCTGCTGCCAAGCGGTTGAAGCGTGCATTGAGTGAGAGTGAGCAACAAGCGCTGTTGGCGAACGCGAAGACGGAGAACTGGGACGCGATTGATGACGCGATCTTTGCGGATGACGAGCGTGAGCTGCTGTCATGGCTCGTTGCGCGAACGTGAGCGAGCAGCGCGAGGCTAGCGACTGATCTCCGACTAAAGGGATCCAATCGCTGGCGCAGCGCGCCTACGGGACGAACTCATCCGCGCCGATGTCGAAGCCGGGCATCATGTTCACCACACGCGGTCGAGCTTGATTGTCGATGTCCACCGCTGGCGCGCCGATGGCCGTCCCGCGGTCGATGCACGGTGAGTTGTTGAGCAAGTGTTGCGTTGCGTTGAGCATCGGATTCGCAGCCATATTGTTGGCGCTCGTGATGTCCATCAACCCGTTGACCATCACGATGCTGTTGAGCACCATGTTGTTCTCGTCTGCATAGAGCGTTGGCATCATGGCGGCTCCCATGAACAGATCGTTGTTCTCTACAACCCGCGGATCGCTCATCACGGTGGTCTCGTGGATCGGAACGTTTCTCGTGCACAAACCCGAGACGCCCAGGATGTTGTTGCGATAGATCCCAATGGGTCCGAAGGGCGGCATGGCGCCTTGACGCGGCGCCAACACCAAGGCACGGGCGGTGCACGGTGCTGCTCCCAAGGCTGTCAGCGTGTTGGAGTGCACGTTGGCCTCGCGACCCACGAGTTGTGTACTCACGCGCATCGCCATTGAGTCCACACCGGGACCCACGCCAGCTGGGCACATCGCGCCATGGCTAGAGATGATGTTGTTCTCAAGGCGCGAACCAGAGTTGGTCAAATCAACGCCGATCGAAGTGACCGTCGCGCAACCCGCCGCGATCAGGTTGCGGGCGACCACGGGGGAGGCGTCGTTGAGGACGAGTCCGAATGAATTCGCACCGCGAAAGCCTAGGATTCCCGACTGTGCGACGTTGGGTGCTGCGGCTCCGTTGCCCGCAATCAAGCTGCACGCGCCCGCCCCTTCGCAGCGAACGCCAGAGGCGTTGGGCGGAAACTGATTCAACGCGTTAGGATTGCTCCCTGAGATCAAGTTGTTGTTGGTAATGGTGCACGCACTGCCGCTGTCGCACTGAACTCCGATCACGCTGGCGCTCGCGCCCTCTTCACCACCGATGATGGTCAGGTTGTTTGTGATCGTAGTGGGGCACTGCGGCCCAGCAGAACGAATCCCGATGGTGGTCGAGTTTGCTGCGCCGCCGGATGAAGCAATACGAAAGTTGTTGCTGATCAACGGTTGCGCGCCGCCAGGGGCGACGGTGCACTGGTTGATGGCGACTGCGATATTGGGATTTCCCTGGCCAAACGCGGTCACGTTGCTGTCGCGAAGGATCACCCCCGTCGCGTTGCCGAGGATCATCACGCCGATGTTATTCGCAGTGCTCGCGCCCGCACAAATCGCGCTCGCTTCGATCACTGAACCCGCGCCCACGTTGTTTAACGAGACCCCAATTGCGGGCGAAGCGCCGCTGCCTCCCGCAGGACGCGCGCGAATGAACCGCGTTGCCCCACCGAAACACCCGCTTGAGCAGCGACCCGCTGCGTCGAAGGTAGAGCAGTTGCCGCGGATCGCAATCAAGCTGTCCGAGACGCTTACGCCCGTTGCGGCAGGCGCTGCCCCGCCGTTGATCTGGTTGTTCGTGAGCAACACCGGGCTGCGCGCTGCGGGCATGGTGGTGGCCACGGTGACGCCCGTGCTCAAGTTCGCCGCGCCGCCACCAGTGATCACGTTGTCGTTGACGATGGCGCCAATCCCAACCACGCTCACACCGACACTGGTCATGCCACCCATGGGGCCATCCACTGTGAACCGATCAAGCGATGTCGCGCTGACAACGGTCGCGGGAAAATTCACCGCGTCCGCTCCTGCCGCTGGCGCAATCCGCGTGGTGCATCCCGCGACACGATTGCCGTTGTTCGGCGAAAACCCGCCAAGGACGTTGACCGAGTTGGCCATCACCACCCGCTCGGCATACGTCGCAGTTGCGCCCATGGGACCGCAGTTGTTGGTGCCCAAGACACAAACGTTGCC
>JANNCG010000400.1:0-1938 GCA_031386385.1 Myxococcales bacterium | reverse complement strand
TACTCTCCCAACTCTACTGGGAGATGGCCTAACGGTAAGGCGCAGACGATCTAAGGACTGAGTTTCTGGCTTAAATGTACGGATGGCCCAGCACTAGGGCGGCAAACCCGAAGCCTCACAATTGGTCATTTTTGTGGGGCTTCACTAATTTCTCCCGGCGCTTATTCAGCGAGCGAAGCGCGGTGTGTTCGCTATCGCTTGATCAGGCCGTCCAAAAGCACTGCGGCGAGCTGGATGGCCGCCTTGTCGAGTCCGCCCGCACGCGCATCCCCGAGCGCCCACGTCAGGGCTAGGCCATCAAGCGCGCCAAACAACGCGCGCGCCATGACTCTTGCTGAGACATCTTCGCGAAAGTCTCCGCTCACTTGGCCGTCGGCAATGACCTTGGTCATCAGCTCTAAATACGAGAGAAATCCCTTGCTCCCGTACTGCCTAAGCAGCTTGGTGCTCTGCCGAAGGTTCACCGTGATCACCTCCGCGAGGTCCCGTTGGCCCTCGAGCAAGCCAAGCTGCACCTCGACCATTCGCTGCAGGCGTTCACGCGGGGATGTGACCTTCAGCAGCTCGGCGTTGAGGACCGTGAGAAGCCGGCCAATCCGATCTTCGAACAGCGACTCAAGAACGTCGTCTTTGTTCTTAAAGTACAAATAAATTGTACCGTCGGCGACCCCCGCAGCCTTCGCGATCTCGGCAACGCGCGAGGCATAAAAGCCCTTTTTCGCGAACACCTTGACGGCGGCGCGCAAGATTCGTTCGCGCTTGTCATCACCAGATGCAGAACGCTTTCGCTCACTCACACCCACGGCGGTATCATATTTTACAAAAAGAGGGGACTACTTCTCTTCTTCGTTTGACGTTGTGCTGTGCTTACGGGCCAACTCTTCAAACAAGTCGCGGCATTCGGGGCGACCTCGAAGATTTTTCAGCAAAACCTCACTCGAATCACCAAACGCTTTCTCAAGCCCAAGCCCCTCACGGGTCTTGACGGTGACCTTCTCGCGACCCTGGGCGAGGTCATCCTCGAGCGCCTCGGCATAGCGCGAGAGTTGTGCACGAAGCTCTTCAATCTGCTTGCGAAGGTCACGCGCAACTTGGTCTTTTTTGCCCGCACGTGTCTCTCGGTCTCCGAGCTGCTCACGACGCATCGCGAGCATTGCAGCAGCGGCGCCCACCTGCTCATAGCTGGTGCGAAGTGCCTGCCCAGACCCACCGCTGCGCTCAACTCCGTCCGCTTGTCCCTTCGCCTGTGTGAGCATCCGTTCGCTCTGCGACACTTTGTCCCGCAGCTCTGCGACAGCGTCTGCCTCCGTAGAAGCATCGCGGAGGACACGAGATTCTTCATGGGCCAACTCTTCGACCTTACGGCCAATCTCAGCACGCAACGCCCGACCACGCTTCTCAAGCGCCTCAAGCCTACGCGAAAGAGATGCTACCTCGCCCTCAAGGCGTGAAGCGCGGGAAGACAAGTTCCACGCTGCGTCGAGGTTGGCTGTGACGTCCGCGGGAGCGTCGCCACCAGGCCACGCGCGAGACACCATCCGCGAAAAGTGGGCTGAGCGTGTTGCCCACTCAGCCACACCAGCGCTTGGCGCGGGAGGGGTCGGAGGTGAGTTTGCCGGAGCGTCTGAGAGGTGCAACACCTCCCACGGCGACGACGGCATTGAGCGCTGCAGAGCCTTGAGATCTTCGGAGAGATGGTGGGCATCTTTGTAGCGTTTATCCAGCGTTTTTTGCAGCAGTTTGAGAATGATCGCCTCCGCTGACGGAGGCAGATCGGGGCGGAGCATGCGTGGATTTGCAGGCGAGCCCGTGCGTTGCAGTTCAAGCAGGGTTTCGCGATCGTGCGAGCGAAATGGAAGTTGGCCGGTGACCATTTCGAAAAAGAGAATGCCAAGGGCGTACAGATCGCTCGGCGGGATCGCTTCGTCGCCACGAGCT
>JANNCG010000002.1:0-5435 GCA_031386385.1 Myxococcales bacterium | reverse complement strand
GAAGACCCCATCGAGTACCTGCATCCACACAAGCTCTGCTTGGTCAATCAGCGTGAGGTCGGGACGGACACCAAGAGCTTTAAAGACGCGCTCAAGTACGTCCTTCGCCAGGATCCAGACGTGGTTTTGGTCGGTGAAATGCGGGACCTTGAGACGATGGAGGCCGCGCTTACCATCGCAGAGACGGGACACTTGGTGTTCGCGACACTGCATACCAACTCCGCGGTGCAGTCGATTAACCGCGTGGTGGATGTGTTTCCTGCGCATCAGCAGCCGCAGATTCGGGCGCAGCTGTCCTTTGTGCTCCAGGGCGTGGTCACTCAGCTCTTGTTGCCCCGCGCAGGCGCGCCCGGACGCGTGCTCGCTCTTGAGGTGATGGTGCCCAACCCGGCGATCAAAAACCTCATCCGAGAGGACAAAGTCCACCAGATCTACTCGCTCATGCAGACCGGCCAGGCTGGAAGCGGCATGCAGACGCTGAATCAATCGCTCGCGCAGCTCTACATGCGCCGCTTGATTACCTATGAAGACGCGCTGGGTCGCTCGTCAGACAACGAAGAGCTTCGTATGCTCATTGAGCAGGGAAACATGCAGATCCCTGGTCATCAGCGCGGTAATCGTTAGCGCGCGCCCGGCAGTGAAGGCAAAGGTGGGATACGAAACACCGCTGAGCCATTTCACTGAAATCAGCAAATAACCAACCGCGCTTTTTGACCTCGTGGCCGTAAAGCTCGTAACATAGCCGTTGGTATGACTGAGTTCGTGTACGAAGCAAAAACCCGCAACGGCGAGATCCGACGCGGGGTGCGAGAGGCCGAGAGCGAAGACAACGTCATGAACTGGCTCAAGGGCCAGCAGATGGCAGTGGTCAAGATCAAGAAGAAGCCTCGTGAGATTAACCTGACGTTTGGGCAGGGCGTCTCGCCGAAGGACTTGGTGATTTTTACCAGGCAATTTGCAACGATGATCGACGCAGGTCTGCCCCTGGTGCAGTGCTTAGACATCTTGGCGGGCCAGGGCGAAAACCCATTTTTTAGCCGCATTCTCAAGGACGTGAAAAACAACGTCGAGCAGGGCAAAGGTTTTCACGAGTCGCTCGCAAAACATCCCAAGGCTTTTGATGGTCTGTACTGCAACCTGATTCGCGCTGGCGAGATCGGCGGTATTCTCGACACTATCCTTGATCGCTTGGCGATCTACATTGAAAAGCGGGTCAAGCTCGCACGCCAAGTGCGCGGCGCGATGGTGTACCCGACGGCGATTTTGGGCATCGCGACATTGGTTATTAGTATTCTTCTGACGTGGGTTATTCCGACGTTTAAAGGGATGTTCGCGGACTTCGGTGCGGCCAACGAGCTGCCGGCACTAACGCAGTTCGTGATCAATATTTCTGAGGGATTTGTCCATTGGATCCCATTCATGTTGGTGGGCGGATTTGCGCTCGGAGCAGGCATCTCGTACGGCTACAAACAGCCCGCCGGAAAATTCTTTGCGCACCGGATGCTCCTTGAGATGCCCATCATCGGGCCCGTGATGCGAAAGATCGCGGTGGCGCGATTCACGCGAACGCTCGGGACGCTTTTGTCCTCTGGCGTCCCGATCTTGGATGCACTCGAGATCGTAGCCTCTAGCTCAGGCAACGTTGTGATTGAGAAGGCGATTCTCAACGCCCGAACCAAGATCTCTGAGGGTCGCAATTTGTCGGAGCCGTTGATGGAGACAAAGGTGTTTCCGTCCATGGTCGTTCAGATGATTGGCGTGGGCGAGCAGACCGGCGCGCTTGACACGATGCTCAACAAAATTGCTGACTTCTACGAAGAAGAGGTGGACGTTGCCGTCGCTGCAATGACCTCGTTGCTCGAACCGTTGATGATGGTTGTCATCGGCGGGGTGTGCGGCGTGATGATTATCGCGATGTATCTTCCAATCTTCGAAATCGCTGGCAAGGTGAAGGCGGATTGAGCGACCGCTCCGGTCCACTGTTCTCTTCGGCATCGATCGCATCGATCTCTCCTCCAGCGTTATCACCGGCTGAAATATCAACGGCGGCGCCCAATGCAAAGCCGTTCGCGACGAGAAGTGAGTCCGACCAACGGCTGCGGGCGCGACTCATCAAGCTGACAGTGGCGCGGCTAGCCGCAGTCTCCGTCCTGCTCGCCATCGCGCTTATCGCCGCGGGTGGTGCACCTTCTCAAGCGCTCTTGGGGACGGTCATTGTCTCGTACGTCCTTTCGATCGCCTATTCAGCCTGGCTTGGGGTGGGTCGCAACCTCCGCGCTTTGGGAGCCACGCAAATTGGCCTGGATCTGTTTGTGTGGATCGCCGTCGCGGTGGTCACCGGTGGCCCCACATCGCCGTTTGGTTTCTTCGTTGCGGTTCCAGCGCTGATCGCCGCGTTGTTGTTGGGCAGCAGCGCGGCGCGAGTGACCGCAGCGGCGAGCGCCGTGTCATTTGGGCTGGTGACCGCGGCGTTTACCTTTCGATGGCCACACTTTTTGCTCCCACTGTTGCCCAAGATCGAGATGTCGCGCGATGAGTTTGCGGTGCATCTCATAGGCCACGCCGTGGCGATCCCGCTTGTGGCGGCGCTCGGGATGGCCCTGGCTGAACGGCTTCAACGTGCGGGTGGCGCGCTCGCCGCGATTGAAGCCGAGCATGCGGAGCTCGCGGTCCTGTACGAAAACGTTCTGCGGACGGTCCCGGTGGGGCTGGTCTCGGTCGATCGCAATGGGATGATCGAAGGCGCAAACCCCATGGCGACGCAGCTTCTCGGCCGTGGTCCTGAGCTTCTTCTTGGCTCTTCCGCGAGGGCGGAGATGCCTTGGCTTCGGACTGACGCGTTTGACTCGCGCAGTGAATCATCAGGTGAAAACGAGGTAGCGCTGCCAAGCAACGTCAGCCACGTGCTGTGGACCGTCACACCGATGCGCGCACGTTCGAGCGGGCAGGGCGAAGGTTTTTTGGTCGTTATCGAAGATCGCTCGCAGGCAGAGGCGCTGCGAATTGAAGCGGAGAAGGAGTCGCGCCTCGCGGTCCTTGGCAGGCTTGCAGCAGGGCTCGCGCACGAGATTCGCAATCCCCTCGGCGCGATCTCGGGCTGCGTTGAGCTCGTGCGAGAAAACCCCGCGGTGATGGGTGAAGACCGAGAGCTCTTGCAGACAGTGCTGAAAGAGACTGCGCGATTGAATCGGCTCGTGACGGACATGCTGGCGTTTGCGAAGCCACCCAACGCGTCCAAGATTCGGCTCGATTTGCGCATCGCAGTGCGTGAGTTTGTCGCGCTCGCGTCAAACGAATACGGCGATCGGTTGCGCCTCAGGACCGATGTGTCCGCTGAAGCATCGGTGCCACTTTGGGTTGACGCTGACGCCGCACAGCTGCAACAAGTTTTGTGGAACCTCGTGCGCAACGCCATCCAAGCATCCCCAGCCCGCGAGGCCGTTGAAGTATGGGCCGAGGCAGACGATACAACTGCTACATTATGTGTTGCGGACCGCGGCCGAGGGATCGGGCGAGAGTCTCGCGAGCGAATATTTGAGTCATTTTACAGCGAAGTTGGCACCCACGGCACGGGGCTCGGCCTCGCGGTGGTGCGACAGATCGTTGAGTCCCATGGTGGTCGCATTGAGCCACGCGAGCGGCCCGGCGGGGGGACTATGTTTGTGGTTCACGTCGGTCCGGTCCTACAAATGCAGACGAGTGTGTCGTGACTGACATTGGCAGCACAAACACTCAGCCGGCAGACGCGATCAATCCGATTGCGAGCACCCTCGAAGCCGAGGTGGCGGGCGAAATCGTTGGTCGAACTGTTAACGAGGAGAGCGTATTTGTCGGCGCCGTTGCTGGGCAAATAGTGGGACATTTTGTGCTGATTCGCGAGCTTGGTCGCGGAGGCATGGGCACGGTGTACCTCGCGCAGGACAGAAAACTCGGACGAAGAGTCGCGCTAAAATTTCCCTCTAAACGCGTCGCCGCCTCGCGTGAAACGGTCGCGCGATTTATGGTTGAAGCGCGAATGACGGCGGGGTTTTCGCACCCCAACATCGTCCAACTTCACGCGGTCGACGAGCATCTCGGACATCCGTACGTGGTACTTGAGTTCGTCGAGGGCGAGACTCTCCGCGAGCGCATGGAGCGCGACGCTCCGGTGGGGCGAGCGGCGCTTCGAATTGCACGCGCCATCGCTGCCGGTGTTCAAGAAGCTCACTCGCACGGGGTTCTACACCGTGACCTGAAGCCCGAGAATATCTTGATCGGCCGCGACGGTAGAGTTCGTGTTGCCGACTTCGGTCTCGCAATCTCGGCGACTAGCGAAGGAGGCGGCGCTATCGAGGGCACCGCACGCTACATGGCACCGGAGCAGTGGATCGGTCAGCCGGTAAGCGCATCCGACGTATGGGCTTTTGGACTGTTATTTCACGAACTGTTAACCGCAGACTTGCCTCTCGGAGCACTTAACCAAGCGGAACGAGTCGAGGCGCTTTTTGGCAACGCGCCAACTCCCATCAATCTCGCAGTGCTTGAGCCGACCGTCGCCATCTTGATTGGCGAATGCCTGCAGAAAAAGCCCGCCGAACGGCCTCCGATGGACGCGGTAGTACTTCGGCTTGATGAGCTCATGGGAGATCGGTCTCAGAGCTCCAGCAGCGAAGGTGATGGGCCATTTAGAGGACTCTTGGCGTTTGACGAACGACACGCCTCGCTGTTTTTTGGACGCGAGAGCGAAGTGGGCGCTGCCGTCGAGCGTCTTCGTGACGAGCCTATCCTACCCATCGTCGCACCCTCAGGAACAGGAAAGAGCTCGTTTGTCCGAGCCGGGCTGCTCGCGCGACTTCGCGAGCAAGAACGCTGGTCCCTCGTCTCGTGCCGACCCGGTGGGTATCCATTCGAATCCCTTGCCAGTGCGATAACCCTCGCCCAACCAAGCAACCCAACGAAGACGTCCACGACAGAGCACGCACCGAGCGCGTCGCGCGCGCCTACCTCGTCTCCAGCCGATTCCATTGATCCAACGATCGCCTCACGACTCCGATCCGACCCAGGATCACTGACCGATTCACTTTTAGAGATCGCGGCCAGACGCCACTGCAAGGTGCTTTTATTTATCGATGCCCTTGAAGAACTGTACACGCATGATGTTGCTCCGAAGGTTGTTGAAGATTTTGTAGAGTCGATTGGTCGCGTCGTTGCCTTTGCGCGCCCTGAGATGCGCGTGGTCGTCGCGCTTCGGGACGATTTTTTGGGACGCGTCGCGCAGGCGTCTCAGATCCCCCTATTTGAGAGAATTTTTGTTCTCAGACAGCTCGACGAAAAAGCACTGGAGTCGGTGATTTCAAGACCACTGGAGCTTTTTGGTTATCGATTTGACGACCCCACTGTGATCACGCAGATGGTCACTGAGATTCACGGTGAGGTGGCATGTCTTCCTCTGCTTC
>JANNCG010000397.1:0-2159 GCA_031386385.1 Myxococcales bacterium | reverse complement strand
CGAAATTGAGTGAAGTGCCAGGTGGGGTCGAAGCGGTCCAACGGAAGTCGGCAAACGTCGGCTCGCAGCCAGTGTTAAACGTCTCGGTATAGGTTCCGGTGCCGATCACTAAGCGACGGACAGAGCCGGTGAAGTCGGAGTATGTGTAGACTTGGTTTGGACCTGCGAAAGTCCGAACAATGTTGGTCATTGGGTCAAGCTGCGCGAGTGGACCGGCGCTGTAGGTCGCCATCCAAATACGTCCACGGCGATCTGCACCGAGAGCGCTGGGCGCGTTGAATCCTGGTGGGTTGGGGTAGCGGTGAGCAATAATCGCGGCGACGTCAATTTGGCCACCTGCTCTAAACGCTCGAGCATCCCACTCGTACGCGCCCGTCGAGCCAGCAATCCACACGTGATTGTTCGCGTCGACGGTGATCCCAAGACCGGTTGAAATACGTCCGCCCGGGACCATCGCGACGTTTGCCCAAGTCCACTGCCGCATTCGAGGGTCATATCCGTATGCGTCTGTGCCGGCGCGAGACACCCAGATACGACCGTCGCCGTCAGCGGCGACTCCATACGTGCCACCGTTGCCGCCAGCGCCATCGCCTGAACGTTGCAGTGTCCCAACGCGACCAGTGACTGGGTCCACTTCAGTGATCCCGTTTGAGAGCGTGTGCCACCAAAGATGGCCATCCGGCGTTGTGACCGCGCCGTATGCACATGCAGGAAAATCAAGGTGACGAATGGTTGCGCCCGTTCGTGGGTTCACTTGCCACAGACCTGCACCACCGACGAGACCGCCAGTGTTCGCACAGCCACCCACCCAGATATATCCCTCAGGAAACATCTCGTCACCTTTATCGATGGTGACAGAGCGAAGGACGGCGTTCACCGGTCCAACTTCGGCCGTGAAGATGTTGCACTCGTCGGCACCATACGGCAGTACATCCATCGGACCAGAGCTGGTCTCGATCATACCGTTCATGTTGCGATCAACACAGTCAACCCGCTCTGCGGCGATCTTGTTAATCGTGCCCTGCATGTCAAACGCACGGTTCGCAGCCACTGCATTGCCCACGCTGTCAACGACAACGCGAGACAGCGAGTTGCAGCGACTGCCGCCGAGCTGGCCACGACACTCGCCAGAAGCGAGACCCGTTCGATATCGACCGATCTCTCGCTCAGTCACTGCGTCCCACTTCGACAGCGTGCTCTCTGCACCGTTCGGAACCCAAAGGTAGTCAGACATCCGAGGGTTTGCTCGTACGATCAGGCCGCCCGATGGACCGTCATAATCAACACCCATGCGACCGGGCTCGCCAAACATCCGACCGCCCATTCCACCGACCATCTCGGTGTGACAGCTGGGATCGCACTCACAGCGATTGAGGTCCGCGCGGTGCAAACAAGATCCGTTAGCAAAATTGCACTCATCGATGGTGCAGTCCACCATGTCATTGCATTGCGCGTGGTTCGAGCAACGCGCAGGGTTTGGCACGTCAGGGCGACCCGTCGGGACGTCTACGACGACACCACTATCTACCGCACCGCCCGCATCTCCGCCGCCGCTCACGCCGTTATCCGGCACTGCCGTGGGAACATCAACACCCGTTCCATCAACAGCACAACTGGCGGTGAGGGCAGCGCATACCACGATGCCAAGAACGGTTGTGGAGTGAGCGAGTATGTTGGTCTTGGGATTCTTCATGGGTCAGGTCTCAACAGCAAACGGAGGTTCAAAGTATTGGGTCGTTGGTGATCAGCCAGGATCAACCGTGCAGCGCCACGACAGGTTAAGCGCTTGGAGCACTGGAGTCTGTACGGGGTTGTTCGTTGGGTTGAAGGTCGTTGTGATGCGCGCATATCGTCCAGGTGTGACGCCGGCCGCAAGCAAGCGACCCGTCACATCGATAGGCGCCATATCGCGGGGGGCAACCGCGAGCGGAACCGGAGTTGCAGCACCTAAACCTGCCTCAGTGAGCGCCGTGCGCATCACGAAATTGAGCGTTGTCCCTGGAGGTGTTGACGCGGTCCAACTAAAGTCGACAAACGTTGGATCGACGCAACCAGCGTCAAAGTTTTCAGTGTGCGAGCCTGTACCGATGACCAAGCGACGCACAGATCCCGTAAAGTCCGAGTACGTGTACACCTGATTCGGACCTGGAAATGTCCTC
>JANNCG010000048.1:0-3579 GCA_031386385.1 Myxococcales bacterium | reverse complement strand
AAGGACGCACTCGTCTTCGCCGAAGGGTCTCACGTCCATCATCCCAGAGGAGGTATCGATCATCCCGTTGCCATTGCGATCAACACAATCTCGCATATCAGCCGCCATTTTAGTGACCGTGCCTTGCATCCCAAATCCACGGTTGGCGACGTAACAGTCACCCACGTTGTCCACCACCACGCGCGAGGGCATGTTGCACCCACTGGCGTGACAGCACATCCCGCGGCACTCGCCCGCGGCGACACCTACACGATACCTACCAATCTCTCTCGCGGTGGTCGCATCCCACTTCGACACAGTGCTCTCCGCCACGTTTGGAACCCACAGATAATCCGCTCGGCGCGACTCCGCCCGCACAATAAGTCCGTCCGCATCGGGATCGTACTCAACTCCCTGTCGCCCCTCGTTTGAAAACATCCGCCCCGCGCGACCGGTGCGCAGCGAGTGGCACGACGTATCGCGTGTGTATTCGCACACATTTCGACCCGGCGCACAGCGATCAAGAGTACACCCTTCTTGGTCATCGCAGTCGGTGTCCACCGCGCATCGCCGCACCACCCCGCCGTCCGGAATGCCTCCACCATCACCATTGAACCCACCATCGGGGATCGTGACGGGTCCACCATCCGACGTCCCAAACCCATCACCACCCCGTCCATCGCCTGCGCTCGCCGAGCCATCGCGACCAGCGTCTATTCCCTCAATGCCGCCCTCTTCGCAAGCCGCAAGGCCGGTGAACACAACGGCTGAGAGCGCACACAGCGAGAGAAGGGATTGAGATCCAAAGCGTTTATGGGTTCGACTCATAGAATAGAGTCTCTCAAGCGTGGCACTGTGGCGTCAACTGATTCGCCGCAACAAGACAGCGACTTCGCGATGTGTGCAGCTTTGCAGCCACCTGCGGTTGGGATGCGCGCGCCCGGTTTTCGTTCACACTGGATTTGTGAGCCGATCTGTGGCGAAACCAACGCAACATGTTTCAGCTTGTTGCCGTTGATTCAAAGAAAGCCCACTGTCGTCGCTGCGAGCGACCCTTGCCCGAAGGGTCACGCGCAATGGGTGTGTGGATGTACATGGAGGCCAACGCAGAGACCGTCGATCGCTTCTTCTATGACTTTGATTGCGCCATCGACATTCACGCGACCTCTGCGTACCGAGAGCTTCTCGACACTGAAGAGCGCTGGGATGAGTATGATAAAATCGTCGCGCGTGCCGCGGTTCGCGCAGCGGGCGTGGACGCTCTCGCGCTCGCCATCGCGAAGGCGAGTGAGGGCCAACCGTTGATCATGCCCGAGGTCGAGTTGGCCACCGATCGACTGGGGCGGCCGCGTGTTCACGTTAAATTTGGCGGTAGTTTATCCAGCGGACAGGGCGTCGGGGTTGCGATGAACACGTTAACGCGGGACTGGACGATTCCGTCTTCGAGGCGCGAGTACGTGCTGGTGCCGCACGGATCAACGTCCCCAATGAACCGACCCGAAGATCCTTCGCAGCCCGTCGTCGCAGCGGTGTTTGGAGCCGTTATGAAGACCAAGACGGTGGGTGGGCAGAAAGAAAAAATCACCCAGTGGAAAAGCTCTGGAATTGGCACCCCCATCCTCTGGCTCGTTGGCCCCGAGGTCGCCGATCAAGCCATGTTAGACAAAAAAGTTCTTGAGCTCAGGGGGCATCTCAGCGCCGCAGGCTACGACGGAGACGCCGCGCTGGTGTTGAGCTCACTCGAGCTTGACGTGCCCTCGCTGACCGCGCTCGCCCGCACGCTAGACGAATTTCTCGACACCACCACCGCCTCTAAGCGAGACGTCGAGACCTGGGCAAGTGCGCTTCAATTGCTGCAAAAATCCATTGAAGATGAGCGCCCTGAGGCGTTTTGTACCGCGCTTGGGCGGCTTCATAAGACCCTCGCGACGGCGCCAAAGGGCTCTGCCAAAGACCTTGAAGCCGCTACCTCGCTCATCGTGCGCGCCATGATCGATGAGCCCTGTGATCAAGTGGGCTTGCAGCTGCTCGCTGCCCTTAACGCATCCTCCGCAGCGCCGACGGTGCGCCGTGTCTGCGAGAGCGTGATCGCGCGATCGCTGAGAGTCATGCCCCCAGAGTTTGACCTGTGCTGCACGCTGCTCTCCAGTTGGAGAGATCCGCTGTTCGCAAAGGTGCTTGTGAGCGGCTTTTTGCGTGAAAAAAGCCTAACAGAACGCATGAAGACCTTCGCCAAAAAGATCCTCTTGCACGGTGATCACTCCGGCGACAAGACCGCTGACGCTTCTGTCCGAGAAGCGCTCATCGCTGAGCTTAAAACCGCGATGAACAGCATGAAGCCAAAAGACTTTCGCCGCGCTGAAGGTCTCGAGCTGATCGCGCAGCTTGAAGCGCTCTCTGCCGTGCCGTGACTCCCTCAATCAGCGTTGGGTTCGGCTGTGCTCGCAAAAACTGAGGTGCGCAAACAGCCCCGTCACAACCAGACAAATGACCGCTGGCGCCAAAGACGCGGGGCCTTTGTACAGCCCAGTACCTAGCCACGAGTCAGAGCTTCTTGTGTCCATCCAGAGATAGACGACATGCGAGAGCAGCATCGCTCTTGCGAACCATCGCTTCAGTCGCTCGTTGCCCTCTGCGGTGACACCGATGACCAAGGTCAAGACGCCGAGAACCACTTGGTGAGTATAAACCCAGATAATTGCGTCGTTGAAGTGTGGCGAGGTCAGGATCGTCTCGGGGACGGCGAAGGGCTTCATTGCTGCGTACGTGCCCCGTGCGAGGATGCTACCCCCGAGCAAAACGTAGAGCGCCCCAACACCAATACAGGTGCTACGAAAAGATGGAAGATAGTGACGACACAGACCCATATTGCTGGGTGTAGCAGTAGGTAATCTCGAACGGTGAATCAAGAATCACCAGAAAAAATCTCCTCACGTGGGCAGCCCGCACTCGAGGTTCGCGGGGACCGCGACGTCCATGTGCTTGGGGTTTGGCAGTTTAAGCGCGCGCATTTGTGCGATATAGGCCTCTTTGGTAGCAACCTGGAGCCGGGGGTTGTGCGCGATCTCTTCGCCGATGGTACTGATCGTCCAGCCGCGATAGTCGTGTGCTGGGTGCACCTGCGTCGAGGGCGCAAGGGTGAGCAATTTTTCATACAAACTGTCGTACTGCGCCGCAGGGTCACCGTTTTGAAAATCCGTCCTACCCGTGCCGCGAATGAGCAGCGTATCGCCCGTAAAAACGTGATCCAACGTGGTGAAGCTGTAGCTGTCGTCCGTATGGCCGGGGGTATACATGGCGCGAAGCTCGAGCCCATCAATTCGCAACACCTCGCCGTCTGACACGGTCCGCGATACGCACGCTGCCTTGCTCTGCTGACCCATCACAGTGACGCACCCAGTCGCGTCACGAAGCGCCCCGAGGGCCGTGATGTGGTCGGCGTGCACGTGGGTGTCAATCGCGAACCGAAGCTTGAGCTTGAGCTCGCGCAAAAACTGCCGATACCGCTCGGTCTCTTCGCGGACGGGATCAATGATGACCGCTTCGCCGGATTGTTCGCTGGCCAGCAAGTAGGTGTATGTGCTGGATTCTCGCTCAAAA
>JANNCG010001429.1:0-4437 GCA_031386385.1 Myxococcales bacterium | reverse complement strand
CTTCTGGCTTTTGCATTGAGCGCGTTTCGACCGCGAAAAAGCACGGTATTTGCCACATCCGCCACGGTGTTTTTCACCTTCGGTTATGCTCTGTTTTACTACGGCAATGCTCCCCTGTTTGGCGCGCGGCACTTGTTTCCGTGCGCACCGTTTTTGTACTACTTGCTCGCCTCGGAGTGCGCACAGCTTGAAAAAAACGCATCCCACCAGGGGAGAGTAAAATTCTCCGAGACCTCGCGCACAGCATTGGCGCTCGCGTTGTTTGTCGCGCTCGCCTCAGGCCACGCGCAACGGTGGAAGGGGCTCAAACACTTTTGGTACTACACGACTGAAAATGAGCTGGGCGTTCGTGAGGCGATTGCACGCGCAGAGTTTCCATCTGGGATCATTGCGACCCCGTATATCAATCACGCCATTGGTGCTTATGACCCGTGGACAGACCACGGAGTGCGCACTGTGGTCGCGGACAACTACGCGGGGCTTCTCGATATTCGCCGCGCCCACCCTGACTGGCAAGTCTTGATGGCCCGACTCAACGCCACGTTGACGCCTACTCGAAGCTTCGAGCTGCCGCCAAATCTTTCGATCGAGTGCGAGTCTGTGTGGCCCTCTCTGCAGTTTCCTCAAGGTGTTCAAGTTGGGCGAGCGCTCTCGCTCGACTACAGCCGCATCCTTCGCACCTCTGGAAACCAGGTTTTGTCGCTGACTCGAGGCCACATTGGGTCTTCGGTGCTCATCCATTTCGACAGCGTAGATGAGGGAGTCTTTCAGTTTGAGCTTGGGTATCTCGCTCTGCCCACGGGCGGAGATTTTCGCCTCTCTCTCGACGGCTCGTATTTGCTCACCCTGCATGCGTACGGTCCCGCGATGGCATACGGCGTCGTGGAGGCACCGCAGCTTCGGGCGGTGACCCTGGGACCGCATTCGGTCTTGATTGAGTGTATCGGCAAAGATCCAAGAAGCCGCGGCTACGACGGCGCGCTCGATATCATTCAGGCACGGCGGCCACCCTAAACCATAGCCGACGAATCAAACGATGGACCGGAGGGTTAAGTCTCTGCGGAAGGGACGCTCGGGGATGCCACGGCGGGTTCGCTTGGGTTTTTCGACACCCGTTGCTTGTAGGCCAGCGGCGAGGGCTCAAGCTCTGCTGCAAGATCAGCCAGCATATCTTGGGGCGCCCCCGTGAGCGGCACGCTGAACTCAGCGCTGGTATCGGCCCCGTCGAGAAAGAAGTTGGTGCTCTTGTAAATGGCGATCACATGGCGCAGAAGCACCGCGAGAACGCTCGCCGCGGGGATCGCGAACAGCACCCCACCAAGCCCCAACACCGCGCCTCCGCCAATCATGGACAGGATCACGGTGGCTGGTGATAGGCGTGTTCGGTCGCCAACAATTCGGGGAGTAATCAACGAGAGATCTAAAATGTGCACCACCCCCATGACCCCAGCGACTGCCAAAAGATGCTCGCCTCCCTGCCCGCTCATCGCTGACATGAGCAACGCGAGGCCTAGGGCGAAGAAAAATCCGACATAGGGTACAAACGATATCAGGCCGGAGAAGATCCCAATCGCCCAGCCCGCCGGGACGCCCAATGCGCCAAGCCCCACTGAGTAGAGCGCCCCCAAAATGCCCATGACGAGCAGCTGGCCAGAGATGAAGTGCCGCAACGTTTCGTTGATTTCAGCGAGCAAAGCACCAGAGCGCGCACGGGCTCTGTGGGGGATAAAATCAAACGCTCGCTCTCGAAGCCGGTCGAAATCCGAAGACAAATAGTATGCCAGGGTGAGCACAATGATGAGCGAAAAGACGCCCTCAAGGATGAGCACCCCGAGGCTCAACCCCGAGGTGGCAACCTCGCCAAGCTGAGGCGCGACGCTGCTGGCGCGCACACCAAATTGTGCAAGAGCTTCATCAATCCGTGGCGGCACGCGGATATGAAGCGTCGTGCGTACCCACGGAATCCAGTGGCTCTGCACATACGACACGTACCTCGGCAGCGACGACAAGAGCGTCTGAACCTGGCGAATGAGCTCAGGTATCAAAAGGGCAAACGAACCAACCACCGTCGCTGTCCCGCCGAGAAGTACGGTGACGATCGCGATGGGCTTCGGAAAACGCCAAGACTGCAATCGTCGCACCGCCGGGGCGGCCATGTAAGCCAGCGCGAAGGCTGCCACTCCAAGCACCAGTGCCGCACGAAACCAATAGGCAAGCACGAGTACGGCGACGGCGATTGCAACCCCGAGAATCCATGGGCCCATCGTGCGCTTCGGCGGAAGCTGAATAAACGCAGGCAACATCGATGCAGTCGCAGGAAGGGTTTGAACGGCGCTTCGGCGAATGGGCGCCGGCTGACGCTCTTGCGCGCTGCTCGACGACGACTCGGGAGTCCCCGCGATTTGCGTGGGGCCTGAGGCGCTTGTAGCGGGTGCGGTCGTCTCGTTTTCGCTCACTGCTATGGAGTCTAGCCCGATGCCCGCTCAATCGCGAGGATCTTGGGCGGTTGGCTCGATTCGGGTGATGCAACGAACACGACGGTGAGGGGTATTCCCGCTGCACACTGAAATCGAATCGCAAAAGCGCGCGCAAGCACCCCCGCGACCTGAGCGTGACGGCGCTGAAGCTTCTCGGACCAATCGCGATCTACCGCAGTAAGCTGTGCAAAACTCTCAGGCAATGGCACGGCCGACCCCTGCGCGCAGCGCCCGTTTCCAAGCCACTCACGCGCAGCTCGAAACCGAGGAAGTGGATCGTACGGCTGGTTCTCCATCGCATCATAAGTCACTGCGAAAAACCTCGGAGAAATCGTCTCAACCACCCCGCCGTGCGAGTGTCCTGAGAGGGCCACTGCGCGCTCGGTTCCGTGAAAATACACAATGTGCGCCGAGAGCCGCTCGTCTGTCACGGTGTTCAGCAATGCGATATCGTTGGTCACCACAGCGCGACGCAGCTGCTCGACGGCGTAGCTCGGCCCACGATTGCCCAGCTTGGGTTCACAAGCTACACAGACCGCAAGCGCGATCCACGCGCGACGCAGCCGGGGTACGGCTCGGGAGCGCGACACACAGCGAGCTGCGAATACTCTGGCAAATCCCATTCGCTAGCGACGGAGAAAGATCGGATTGCTGACCGCAAAGGCCGCGTGATCTTCGGGTACGCCTGCGGCTCCGGGGTACAGAGGATCGAGCGTCTGACCGTTGACCACAAAGACAACCCACGAACCCGTCGCTGCAACTGGGACGTTCACTGGACCGCGAAAGCGCTCTACCGCGTTGCCCATCAGCGGACGGGTCTCAACCGTGACGCCATCCACGATGACTTCTAAGTTATTCAAGCGGACCCACGGAGCCGCTTGTACGCGCACATCGACCGCTGCCATTGGACCTACGCCCATCGCTTCGTCACCAGGCCCAACAGCGCCGCCGCGCATGGACACGTTGAGATACGCTCCGCCAGAGATCGTCGCATGCCCCACCGCGACAGCGTCACGAATTTGGTTGTTCGAGAGCATCCGCGGGTTGTCTGTCCCAAGGTTCATGCAAGTCCTAGGATAGCCAACGGGGGCGTTTGGCATGATCGAGTGCGAGTCGCTTGAGCCTACGGCGAACACCCGACGGCCGCCATTGAGCAGGCCAAACCAGTCACGGACGCACGCCATGCGGTTTGCTGCGAATGAGGACTCGTTAAAGACCTCTACAACGTTAAAGGTGTTGTCCCACATATCCGCGCGACCGGGGGTGTTGGTCGCGGCGTTGTAGCGGGCGGCGGTAAAGTAGGCTCCCGCTGCCATACCAACGGGGTGATTGATGATCAATACGGGCCGCTCGGGTCGGGCACGGACCTCAGCGAACACCGCAGGCGGCAATCGATTTGCCCAGTCAAAAATCCCGTTGTTTGGACGCGCGCGATCGGGTGTCAGCGGAAACACGTTGAAGTGTCCCCACGTAAAGGTCGTCAACTCAAGCGCTGGCACACCAAAGACATACTGCCCAAGATTGAGATCAGCGATGACTTGCTCAAAATCCATCACGTACTCGTGATCGGTTCGAACGCCGATCTCAAGACCATCCGCCGCCATCGACAAGAGCTTAAACCGTGCGGTGTCCGGCGCATCGGGAGAGCGGTTGGTGTGAATGTGAAAATCGCCACACATGATGTTGGCGGTGTCAACGACACGGTCAAGTGATCCACGCACCATGGCGGTACCGCCCGCGGTCACATCCACCATTGTCTCGTAGAGTGTGTACTCAAATCCGCGCGTGGCCAAAACCCGATAGCGACCCACGGGCACTCGCAGCGACGCCCGTCCATCCTGCGGAAACACCACGTGGTTGCGGTTATTGCCTGGGGTACTTTCGCCAAACGACGCGGGCAAAGTGGGGGCGGTGCCCGCAGCAGGGATCACCTGAATACGCGTCGGGATGGGCAGCATCG
>JANNCG010001395.1:0-5184 GCA_031386385.1 Myxococcales bacterium | reverse complement strand
CCCGGATAACAACGAGAAGGCGCTCACTCCGAGAGGGCAGCTCGCCCTCGCGAGTATGCAAGCAGCAACTAGAATCCTGCGCGCTTCGTAGGTGTTACAAACAACTGAAGGGTGACGCTAGCGGCTGATTCGCACGTGACGAATCATGATGGGTGAGTTGGGGCGGTCTGTCGGATTGCGTGGAGCAGCGGCGATGGCTGTCACCAACGCAACGGGGTCGCATTTGCCGATGACGCTGTACGATCCGTCGAGGTGGTCTTTGGCGGTCTCAAGGACGAAAAATTGCGAACCCGCAGTGTTGGGTCCGTGGTTTGCCATACACAGAAGTCCGCCCTCGTTGTGGCTGCGGACGTTTTCGTCGGCGATCTCGTAGCCCGGACCACCGTGGCCGCTGCGCAAGATGTCGCCACCTTGGACCATAAAGCCTGGAATAATCCTGTGAAAATTGGTTCCATCGAAATACGGTCGGGCGATCCATTGACCCAGGACGGGGTCCCAAAACTCGCGGCGTCCTCGGGCAAGACCCACAAAGTTTGCGACGTTGTTTGGGGCGCGATCGGGCCACAGCTCGCAGTTAAACGTGCCGTAGTTGGTCTCAATCTCGGCATTGAGCGTGTCACCGGCTCCCATACCCTCTGTTGCTTGGCCGAGCGAAAAGTCACCGTGCCGCGGGTCTGGTGTGGTCGGCCTTGGATGCGCTGGAACAATAGGATCCGCTGCGTTGGTGGGCGCTTGCTCGGGCGTCGGGAGAACGCGACCGGGCCTTGGACCTGCACCGGGCCGCCGTGCTCGGGTGGGGCTCTCATTGTCGCCAGAAGCTCCCATTGCCCCCGGTTCTGGGGGAGCGGAGGAGGATTTCATCCAGACAACCAGGGCTCCGACCGCGAGGGCACCCATGATGGCGGGGACAAAATAGTTAACCGGATCGCTGGGTGGCAGAGCGTTGCCGCCCTTGCCCTTCTCTGGCGCCACGGTGCTTGTTTTCGTCGGTGGGGCAGACTTTGACCCACTTTTTGATGCTTTCGAACCTTTGCTCTTCTCAGCCATAGCCTTTGCTTTCGAACCCCCATATAACGCCAAAGATCCAAAGTTTCACTTCATTGCGATCAGAAACCCTTGCGATTCGTCGCAATCAGCCAGACACTACCGCCCTCTTAGCGCATACCCGCTAAACGTAAAACCTGTGAACGCGCTGCCGCGCTTTCCAACAACAAGGAGTCTTCCCATCAGTTTCCGTGGCCCTGTCAATGATCGTTCTCGTGCGCCGCAAGTGCGTGTGAATCACCGTATCCGAGTTCCAGAAGTGCGTGTCATCGCTGATGACGGTGCACAGCTTGGAATCATGTCTGTCTCTGAAGCTCTTCGCATGGCTCAGGACAAGGGTTTAGACCTTGTCGAAGTCAACCCCAAAGCCGAGCCACCTGTGTGCAAGGTGATGGACTACGGCAAGTACAAGTATGAAGAGAAGAAGAAAGCCAACGAAGCACGCAAGAAGCAAGTGACCGTTGAGACCAAAGAGATCAAGGTTCGTCCCAAAACCGACGAGCACGATCTTGATACCAAGGTGAAGCACATCAAGCGGTTTCTCGAAGAGGGAAACAAAGCCAAAATCACAGTCCGTTTTCGCGGCCGTGAAGTCACGCACCCAGAGAAGGGTCGTGAGGTGGTCGACGATATTCTCAAGGCACTTGAGGGTCTCATCGTGGTCGAGCAGCATCCGCAAATGGAGGGCAAGACCATGACGGTATTGCTCGCACCTAAGCCTGCTGTCGCCATCGCAAACGCCGCAAAGAAAGCCGCACCAACAGTTGGTCCTACGGCCACTCCCGCAGCTTCGCCTGCAGCCGCTCCCGCAGCGCAAGCCGCAGTACCGAGCGCGGCACCCAGCGGATCCTCTGCTCCGACGACCTAACTTCGAGTGAAGGTTCGCATCCCGGTGCTCGACGGTGGGCTGTGCGCGAGCGCCTTGATGGTTCTCGCCTACATGGTCGTTTGTCATTTGCTCAGGGATGTCCGCCTGTTTGCAAGTGAGTCACTCAACCCTTTGCATCTGTTGGCGTTGCTGACGCTGCTGGTCCCGAGGGTGCTTGTGTATTCAGCCAAACGGCGCGCGACCGGTGTGCGAAGGGGCATGGGATTTTTCGCCGTTGGGCTGCTCTCGCTCACGGCGATCACTACCGCAACCCACCGCTGGCTTGTCCCTTGGCCGGCAGTGTTGCGCTGGCAGTTTCCTTATGGAATGTTGTGGTCTGCAGTCTTGCTCGCCCTCGGTGCTATGGTGTTTTTTACGTCCCCTGCGAGAAAAAAGTCATGAGAGTCTATCCCCCTCGCGCACCTGCATTAGCGCTTTCGCTCATGCTGGCAGGCAGCACGCTTCAGTGTGCAACGCCTATTCGCAACATGAGGGCGACCGCTGCCCGCGGCAATACACCTCAGGCGCTAAGATTATATCAAGACTATGTGGCTGATCGCGGGGCGAGCAACCCAGACGCCCTCGCAGAGCTCGCTCTCGCAGTTCTTGAGCGGCTCGCATCCTCCGATGATCTTCGCTCTCGCACCGCTGGAATCACCTCCCTTCGCTCACTCGGAGGCCGGGGCCGTGACTCCCTGCTACTTGTCGCCGAAAAACCGGGTGTCGCTGGAGACCGCGCGGCGGCTGCGGTGTTTGACATGGATGGGCGAGAGGGCGCTATTCCTTCTCGGCTCAATGACGCAGCGTTGAGCGCGGACCCCGAACGTCGTGTCGCTGGACTCGCCGCTGTCGAAGGGCGTCACGACGTCCTCGCGCTGATCGCAGCGCTTGAGTCACGCTCGGTCGATGTCCGCCGCGCCGCCGCTCAACGACTTATGCGCCAGAGCACCAACGCAGGAGCCCTTGAGGCCCTCACTCATTGCGTCGCACACGACGAATCCGACTCAGTTCGCAACGCATGCGTAGGGGCGCTGGGTGCCTTTGGCGAGAGCGCATGGGACAGGATTTTACCTGCACAAAACGACACTGAGATCTTCGTTCGCATGAGCGCCGCCAACGCGCTGGTGACCGCGGATCGTCGCCGCGCCTCCACGTTGTTTGCTCCGATGTTTCAGCTCCCCGCGACGCAGCTTAGCGTTGAGGTGGGACGTGCTTTGTCTTCGCGCGGCGATGAAGTGGCTATCGAGTTTATTCTTCGCACCCTCGCGGGCAGCGACGCCAGTCTGCGCGCGCAAGCGGCAGTGGCAGTCTCGTCATGGGGCGAGCGATATGACACGCAGCTTATACCGTTTTTCGAAGACGGTGATGTTGAAGTTCGCCTTCGTGTCGCGGTCGCTCTGGGCCGACGTGCCCCCAATCGCGCTGCGGCTATCCGTGCGGTCCGACCCATCGCGTCGAGCCCAGATCCGCTGCTCGCGATGCGAGCCCTCTCGGTCCTAGCAGACCTCGGTGACAGCGCAGCGGCGACTCCCATTCGACAGGCTCTTCAGTCACCGCAGTTGACCATCCGAAGGTTGGCCGTCAACGCGTGGTCATATCTTACCGAGGCTAACGGTGAGGTTGAGCCCCTGACGCCTTTGCTCCTTGATGATGACGTCAGTCTGCGCGCGCAGGCAGCGGCTGAGATTGTCCGAATTGCCGCGCGCTAGCGCATTTCGTTCTGAATATTTGCAGCGCAAATAGCATTGCCAACACGAGCCACCCACGCAGATGTAACTGCTGATCGTGCGTATTGACCATACTGCAGCGGCAGCCATTTTGCATCGTCGGAGGCGTGCTACACCGCGGGATGCGTCCGGGTGGGTAGATCGCACACGCAGCGGCGATGTCGTCCGGAGCGAGAGTGCGTCGCCGAGTGATACGGTCGTACACGGCATTCATGACCGTGTTTGTTTGGTCTGAGTGATCGAGGCCGTGCGCGTGGCCGAGCTCGTGCGTGAGGATGGTGGCCAAATCGCGCGCTCCGGGATCGGCCACGGGGTCGAGCGTAAACCGAAAGCCATCCGGGTTGCTTACAGTGTTGACGTTGAGCGCGATGTCGGTGTCAACCAACGCGCCCGTGGTGTTGTCGTATGAGACCAAGGTCGCGGCGATGACTCCGGGAGCATACAGCGCGCTGTCGCCCCAGAGTGTGCGGACACTCGCGACGTTGATGTTGACCCCTCCGCGGTTAAAATTGATCCCGTTTTGCGTGTCATTTTGCAGCAAAAACACAAAACTTGTAGGTTGCCCAGACGGACAAACGACATCTCCCCAACGTGCAATGGCACCGTTCAGTTCTGCACGAAATTGCTCGAATGAAATCCCCTCAATCGCGTGTGTGTTGTCCATCGCCATCCCTGCGCACCCTGCAGTCCACGCCAATGGAATCCCCCCCGAAACACACTGCATCGCGACCGGCGAGCGGCCCGCCGTAGTCGTGCGACAGTATCCCCAGCTCGCCGAGGGGGAGAGTGCAACTAGTGCGACTAAGACGTACACAAACCACAGGCGCATAGGGGGCTCGACGAGCTACGAGATGACAACACACCATCGCTCTCTGGGTCGACCGAAATACTGATAAACTTCAAGCAATCACATGTTAGCGTTGCCGCTGATTTTCACTGTTTCAAACGAGGTATATCACCTGTGACCGTTGCCAAAGCTGCCCCGCCGCCTCCGCCTAAAAAATCAAACGACCCTTACCTTAGCCGCGTGATTGCAGGCCGATATCGGCTCGAGCAGCGGCTAGGCGAGGGAGGAATGGGCGTGGTGTACCGCGCTCGACACGTGTTGATTGACCGCACCGTTGCGCTCAAGCTCATTCGTCCCGACCTTCGCGGTGAAGCGCACCTTCGCGCGTGGATGTTGCGTGAGGCGCGCGCGGCCAACCGTGTGGATCACGCGCACATTATTGACATCCACGACATTGGAGAGACCGAAGAGGGAGAGCTCTATCTGGTGATGGAGTTTTTGCTGGGTGTTCCGCTGTCGTCTGAGATCGCGAAGGGGCCTTTTCCGATCGCCCGCGCGGTGGATATCTTAGAGCAAATGGGCGCAGCTCTTGGGCGTGCGCACGACCTCGGGGTGGTGCATCGTGATTTGAAGAGCGACAACATTCATCTCACCAACCGTGGGGGTCGCAAGGACTTCGTCAAGATCTTGGACTTCGGTCTCGCGGCGCTGTCTCGTGACCCTCGACTCGCACCAAAGGGCGCCATTTTCGGCACCCC
>JANNCG010001326.1:0-14271 GCA_031386385.1 Myxococcales bacterium | reverse complement strand
GGGCAGCGCGCGCCGATGACCTCAGATTGCGATCCACTTGATACTTTGCGGTGTTTGCTTCCCTGGCCATCAAACACTTTTACCCGTCTTGATCCCGCGCGATCAACAGGGCTTCGACTTGAGATCAACTCTGCGCGCTTGATTGGCGAGGATGACTCGAGCTCACTGAGCCAGGCCGATGGGTTTTCGAGAGTGAGCCCCATCATGACTTCGGTGAGCGGCGTGGTGGATAACGCTTCACTTGGGACGGGGACCACCGCGGTCCTACGAGTCTATAAGGCAACCCCAGGCGAGGGCTTTGGGACGCCGGTTCCGCTGCGAATGCGCACACTTGTGCAGCGAGGGACAGGGGTTGTGGACACGTTGGTGATCGCCAATCCGCTCACTCCGTACGAGCCCGCAACGGACTATGTCGTGGTGCTTCTTGATTCAGTGCAAGTGACCGAAGCGGCGCGACCCACGGCCTCTGCGTTGACTCGCGCAGCCTTGGGCCTCGCACCACCCACGACGGGGACTGAAGCTCGGTATTTGGCCTATCACGCCCCAACGCGCGAGACGCTCATGCGCGCGGGAGTCGATCTCACTCACGTGGTAAGAGCCTGGGATTTTACTACGCGAAGCGCCGAAGATCCATTGAGGACGCTTCGCTCGATGCATGCGGCGGCGGTGATGGCCTCGCGTGCAAACTCGTACAATGTCGTGATTGACCGAACGGTGATTCATGACATGGGCCCCACGGCGGTTGAGGTGCAGGGGCGTCTCACGGGGTTGCCAGACTTTCTAGATCGCGTGGGACAGACGATTGCGCGTGACGCAAACGGAATGGTCCGCATGACCGGAACTCACGAAGCACCATTTCGTGTGACGATTCCCAGAGGAATGGGCAACTATCGAGTCATTATGTTCGGTCACGGCCTGGGTGGAAACTTTAACGACGACGCTTTTGATGTCGACATCGGGATGACCGGAGCGGCGAAAGTTGGTGTCCGCTTTGTTGGCTTTACCGACACCGACGTGACCGACACCATCGCTGGGATGGTGCGTGTCGCGGCAGGGAGCCATTGGGCCGTGGGGCTCGCGATGCAGAGCATTGCCGACGCTGCCGCGATTCAGTACGCGTTGCAGGGCAATCTCGGCAACACACTCAGCGCGCCCATGCTCGGCGGCATGAACAATCCTGCGGTGGGACGTCGGCCCGATCCAACCCGTGCAACATGGGCTGGAGGCTCGCTCGGAGGCACCTTGGGGTTTGTGTACTCTCAGCTCGAGACAAGCATTGAGGGCGCTGTGCTCAACGTTCCGGGCGCTGGATGGTCGCAGTACTTGGTGCTGTCAGAGGTGTTCTCACTCGCTCGCCAAGTGTTGCTCACAACCTATCGAAACGACGTCAATTTGCAGGTCGGTGTGGCCATTGCGCAGACCAACTTTGATGGCATGGACGGAGCTAATTGGTGGACTGTCCCCATGGCACGAAGGCCGCCCATTTTGATCCAACAGAGCATGGGTGATCCTGTGCTCCCCGCTCCAGGAACGGAGATGGTCGCGACGGCCTCCCGGGCCCAGCAGATCGGAGCGGTGCTCTCCAATGTCTACGGCGTCACCCCCGCGATGGGCGGGATGCTCATGGGCGGAGCCGCGTTTACGCAATATCGGGTGCCCGCAACAGAGACAGGCTCGCTGAGTATTCACGGGTTTGGCGCACGCAATACGCCCGCGGGCTTCGCTGCCCGCGAGCAGATTTTCACGTTTATTCAATCAGTTTGGGCTGGCGCACCGCGTGTTGTGCTGCCTTCGCTCTGCGTGATGAACATGCCGGCGAACAGTTGCGATTTTTCTGGCCGTTGACGAACGATCAAGAAAGGGGTTACCAGCAGGGCCAGCAATGAAGATCCATACCCTGGCGATGGCCGAGTTTCCTGTTCCGCGTGAGAAGCTCTTTGCATTTGCAAGCTCACCCGAAGTGCTCACACGAGTGATTCAGTCCGAGGGGATTATCCCCGGTGTCGAGCGGATCTGGATCGTGGGCGGCGGTGAGACCAAAAAAGGGACGCTTCGCCGCGTGATTTTAACCGATAAAACCCCACTCGATGAAGAAGTCTTGGACTTCGAAGAGCCACGTAAGCACCACTATCGTGTGAAAGGGTACCGAGGGATTTTTGCTTCACTTGTGAAGTACGGCGAAGCCCAGTGGATCTTCTCTCCCATTGATGTCGGGACACGCATCGTTTGGCGCTACGAGTATGAGCTTACCAGTCCGTTAGCACTTCCGATCGCGCTTCCCATTGTGAAGGTCGCGTTTCAGCGGTTTATGCAAGCTGCGCTCACCAGGCTCCAAGCCGAAGCCAAGTCTCTCGTTTAGACTGACTGAGAGAACATCTGGACCGTCGAGCCCTTGTGCTTGAGCGCTGTAGAACACATACCTTCGCGCCAAATGAGCCACTCACTTATGGGACCTTACACTCGGTACGCTGTCATTGATCTTGAAGCCACTTGTTCAGACGACAAGAGTATCCCTCGAAGCAAGTGCGAGATCATCGAGATTGGCGCGGTCCTTGTGGACGCAGGGAGTCTTGAATGGCTTGAAGAATTTCAAGAATTTGTGAAGCCCGTGCTCTATCCAACGCTCACAAATTTTTGCACTAAGCTCACGACGATCACACAGGCCGAGGTGGACAGCGCTGATGGGTTTGCTTCAGTGCTTGCGCGACTGGCGCCCTGGTTTGCCGATGGCAAAACGCTGTTTTGCTCTTGGGGTGATTACGATAAAAATCAATTTGCGCTTGATGCCAAGCTGCACAAAGTGTCGCTGCCGTTCAGCGCTGGGCATCTGAACTTGAAGCGAGCTTTCAGTGATCGAAGGACCGCAGAGCGTGGCGAGTGTGAGAAGTTTGGCAACCGTGAGGCGATGGAGCTGGTTGGCGTCGAGGCGACCGGCGTGCACCATCGAGGGATCGATGACGCGCGCAATATCGCGAGGCTGCTTCCTTGGTGCTTGCCGCTCAATCACCTCGCAGAGACACTTCAACGGAGCCACCGCTGAGGGCGTTGCGTGAGCTATGAAGGTCGTTATTGCTGCCGTGGGGCGAAGCAAATCTCGCGAGATTCGCACGGTGTTGGACGACTACTACGGTCGGATTCGTCGCTACTCAAATCTTGAAGAGACTGAGCTCGAAGACGGCCGTGCAGACAGGGTGCAAGAGCAGGTCGAGCGGATTTTGCATTCGCTCAAGGGCCGTGGCGAGCTGGTAGCTTTAGAAGTCAAGGGTAAACCCCTAAGCAGCGAGGGCTTCGCTGCAAAGCTTGGACAGCGGCTCGACAGCGCCATGATCCCGGTATTTCTCATTGGTGGCGCCGAGGGAATCCCGCCCGCCCTCTCCGCACGGGCCGCGTGGAACGTGTCGCTTGGACCCATGACATTGCCCCACCGATTGGCCCGGATTATTCTCGCGGAGCAGATTTATCGCGCGTTCACCATCTTGCGCGGTGAACCTTATGCAAGAGAAGGGTAGCGTTTTGCGCGCGCTACCTTTAGCATCCGCGTCGAGTCCAACAATTTTACAGTCCTGGAGAGGATCGATGGAAAACGCTTCGCAAGAAAATCTAGATCGTTTGAAAGAGTCAGCCGCTGGCTGGTTTGGTTCGAGTGATCCGACCGTTGGTACAGGCGCGATGATTGAGACCGCGTTTTTGATGGCTGCCGCCGATGGCAACCTATCAGAGATTGAGCGCGAGCAGCTCGTCGCGACCATCGAGCACATTACGGACAAGCAAATCCCACGCGAGAAGCTCGACGAGACCGTCGATCAACTGCTCGAGGCGCTCTCGACCGATGGCTGGGAAGCCCGCATCGCCGCAGTGGCTTCGTCGCTGAGCGACTCGGTCGCACGACGCAATGCGTACCGCTTGGCGGCGGGGATTTCGTTTATCGACGGTGAAGTGCAGCCTGAAGAAGCCCAGCTCTTTACCCTGCTCGCACGAGCGTTTGATATCCCTGAGCGTGAAGCTGAGGGGATCCTAGTCGAAGTGCGCGACGAGCTGTTTCCTCAGGCCGAATAGCGCTTTGGCCGTTCTCGGGGTGTGATGCGCGATAGCCTGAGCGCTCGTTGGTGAGCAGCAGCACCGAATAGTGCCAGACGGTCATTGCTGTGTTTGGCAATTTGCAGGCACAATACGCGTGCAATGCAACGGCAGAGATGTTTAGTCAACAAGGTCATTGGAGTGGTCGCTGCTCTAAGTTTCTCCACCGTTTGTGTGGCCGGATGCGGGGCACGCAGTGGGTTGCGCTCGCCGAATGTGGATGTCATCACGCCGCGGGATATTCAAGCCCCGCCAGATTCGCTGGATGTTGTGTCGATCGATGTTCAAGAGATTGACGTCCCTGAGGTGTTTGACGTTCAGAATATTGATGTGCCCGATGGGTTCGACAGTGTTGATGTGCCCAACATTGATGTGCCGAACCGTGACGTGCCGAACATTCCTGATGTTCCAGATGCGTGTGCGCCGGCGCAAGATCGGTGTGTGGGAGCAGAGATTTGCAACAACGGCTTGGATGACAACTGCAATGGGCAGGTGGATGAAGGCTGCCCGTGCGCTCCGGGGATGGTTCAGCAGTGCTTTGCAGGTCCACCCGGACGTCGCAACGTCGGCATCTGCCAAGACGGGACGCAGATCTGTATCGGTCAAGGAATGTGGGGAGAATGCCAGGGCGGAATTGTTCCGCAGCCAGACCAATGCAACAGCGCGGACAATCTCTGCAATGGTTGTTCACAACAACGAAACTGCGAAATTCAGTGCCCCTCGCCCAACGACCCACGAGTGCCCGATGGTCGTCCGTTTAACAATTATCTCTTGCGCGGTGGGCTGTTCTATCGCGGCGCGGCCCAGTCGTGGAGCTGGCGAATCGAGGGTGGTCCCTGCGACCGCATCGGTGTGGCGCTTCAGAGCTTCGACCTGATGAACCCTACCAACGAGACCGCGACGTTCTTTCCGCGTTTGAGCGGGGATTATACAGTCCGATTGACCGTGGTCACAGAGACCGGCGAGACTCGAACGTGTGTGTGGATTGTGCACGTTGAGGGCCCCGGGATCCGCGTTGAGATGTGCTACCCCGAGAGCGAGACACGCGACTTGGACTTGTTTGTCCATCAGCCGGGCTCGGTTGCGCCGTGGTATGGCTCGCGACCGGTGGATGTGTTTCGACCCACTGCAGAGTCCTGCGGATGGCACAACTGCGAGGCGACCATTCGTGGCACTGGCGGACTTGGTGGCGCGATGGTCCCGCGCGCGAACTGGGGATACGGGCGAAGCCCTCTCGCTGAGTGTCAAAATGGGCCGCAAGGACCGCAGTGGCGCTCGCTCGGATTCTGTGCAAATCCGCGGCTCGATATCGACAACAACCTGGCGGAGGGCACCGGCGTCCCAGAGAACATCAACATCGATCAACCGCGAGATGGTGATGTCTTTCGGGTGATGGTGCAAAACTTCTCAGGCTCTCTCGCTCGACCCTTGGTGAACATCTATTGCAGCGGACGTCGACAAGCGACGTTTGGCGCGGCCCCCGATGAGGTTCGAGGATTTGAGCACGAGCGTGCAAACAACAGCGATGTTGGAGCGATGTGGCGCGTAGCGGATGTTCGGGCCATCGTTGCGGGTGGCCGGACGAGCTGTGAAGTGACCGCGCTTCGCTCGCCGGGTATTTTTCGTGGCTACTGGGTGACGATCAGCGATCCTAGCTATTAGCCGACCCCGACGTTTTCAGTGGCGTTTTCGGTGGGTTTTCGGTGGTCCTGCTATTGAATGGGAGGAAGGTCCGTCGCGGTCCCGGTAGAGTTCTGGTGGGGCGGAGTTGTGGTTGTGCGCGTCGTGTCCACGTGAGTGTTGTTGAGAGTGTTCGTCACCGACTGTGTACGTGTGTTGGTTGCTGGCTGCGTGCGTGGGTTGACGCGGAGATGAGCGCTGGCTGGCCCTACGTTTATTTGGGGTTGAAGGTGAATGCCGGCATCAATTGCTGCATTTGCAACGCGTACGGGCTCTTCTGCATGAACGGGTGGATGCTCAATCGCAGGCGTTTGACTTGCTCCAGAGTCCTGAACAGAGAGCGTGTTGACGACGCCATGCAATCTGTTGTGGTCCAACGAGACGTTGGTGTCTGCCTCGTTGTTCGTCTCGCGCATCTTCCACGCTGCCACCAGGACTCCGCCGCCTAGCACTGCCGCGATCACTGCAGCGCGAACCGATGGAAGCTTCGTCTGAGATTTACCCCGCAGCGACGGAATCGCCGATGCGGTCTCAGCGGTGGTGACGTGCGAGGTATGAAACGCCGACGGTTTATCTCTGCTGTGTTGGTTCTTTTCATCGAGCGTCGCGCCCAGCTCAAACGTTGACGAGTCTTCGGGTAAGTCCTCAAGCAATTTGCGAGCTTCGATCGCCCAGTCACTCATTGATTGCCATCGGTCTTTCGCCTCTCGCAGCAACGCACGATCAACAAGTGCGCAGACCCTCTGTGACAACCATGGGGCGGTTAATGACAAAGAAGGAGCGTTTTTTGTGATGATCGAGGTGAGCATCAATCCCAAAGACGAAGCAACAAACGGTGGCTGTCCTGCGAGGCACTCATAGAGCACCACACCGAGCGACCAGATGTCCGTGCGGTGATCAATGTCCTTGTCTCCTCGCGCTTGCTCGGGGGACATGTACGCAGGGGTTCCGATAGTGGCTCCCGCGTCTGTTTGCAGCGAGTTGCCGTCACGGTCTTGATGAAGCGACTTGGCGATGCCAAAATCGATCAGCGTCGGGACTATTTTTCCCTCTGAATTTTCAGCTAAAAAGATGTTCTCTGGCTTGATGTCTCGGTGCACTAAGCCCTTGGAGTGCGCAAACTCAAGAGCGTCCATCATGGGACAGATGAGTGTCAGCGCTTCTCTCGGCCCCAGTCGCTTGTCGTCAATTTTAGCGGCGAGACTCTGTCCCCGAAGCAGCCTCTGGACCAGGTACAAGACCTGCTCGCGCTTGTCTTCGCCGACGTCAAAGACCTCAACAATGTTCGGATGCTCGAGCGCGGTCGCAGCGCGAGCTTCGCGAATGAATCGCTTGGATAATGCAGGATTTGCTGCATGTTCGGCCGCGAGAACTTTAACGGCTACCCGCTTGCCTGTGCCCTTGTTCTCGGCCTCGTACACTGCGCCCATGCCCCCGGAGCCGAGCAATTGCAGCAGCTGATATTTGTCTCCAAGCACCACGCCAATTCGTGTGGGTGGAGGCGTTGTACCTTCTTGCGGAACAGGCGTCTCTGCACCAGAACTTCCAGCCATGTGCGCGAGGATACCACAATCAGTTCGGTGCTAGGGAAGACTGCGAACGCAGCGAAGCCCAACGCCGAGACCCGCAAAATCGGCCGTCGCAAAGGCCGCTCGTGAGGCTGCACGGCTGTGCATGGTATCATCGTACGCGTCTCCTCCACGCGCGATGCGATTGCCGATTGGGTTGTTTAAAAACAGCGGATCTGTTTGCATTCTGTTTTGGTAAGCAGGTTGATCGTACCCAACAAAGTGTGACGCTGTGTACTCCGCGACGTTGCCCGCGAGATCGGCGATCCCGTCCACAAATCGTGCTGCGAGAGCGCCAACGTTTTGCGTCGCCGGCTGTGCGCCCCCCACACACTCGATGGTGAGCGCTCGATTACACGTGGGAGGATCGTTTCCCCATGGGTATCTCCTAGGCATTCCTCCGCCTGCGGGGGCTGTTAATGCTCGTCCTCGGGCGACAAACTCCCACTCAGATTCGGTCGGGAGACGCCCACCATCCCAGATGCAAAAGGACATCGCGGTGTACCAGTTGAGCGTGTGAATGGGGTGTCGCGCATAGTCGTTATAAGCGGGCTCCATGGGGTCGTTTGACCAGACCGCGCGGTGGTCCGAAAAGTATCGCCTCGGCTCTAGGATAACGTCGCGATTCAGCACGCTCACTGACGCTCCGTTGGGGTACATCACCGGTCCGATGGGGCGGTTGGCGACGTTTGTTGCGTTCCAGAAGCGCCGAAAGCGCTCGACGGTGACTTCGGTCACATCCATCACGAAACTTGAGACCGTGATGCTGTCCTGTACTGGCGCAGCGAGCCAGGGAAAGTCCGCGAGCTCTGCATCTCCCTGCGCGAACGTCCCGCCCATGATCCGAACTTGTTGGCACGAGATATCCGCAGGATTTGTGCAGCTTCGTGGGCACGCTAAGTTGGGGGCTCCGCAGAAAAGCGCGGAGACATCAGCAGTGGGTACATCAGCGGTTGGTACATCACGCGTGGGCACATCGACAGGTCGGTCCGGAACATCAGCCGGTCCATTGGGTTGATCCACTGTCGTAATGTCCGTCGCAGCAACATCAGCCGCGTCAATCGTCGTCACGTCGTTGCTCGGGATGTCATTCGTTGGTGTTGGTGTGTCGGGCGTCGCCGTCAACACCACGTGCGGATAGCAACCAGCGAGAACAATTGTCAGGGCAGTAAGTGCGCGTCTCATCAAAATGTCCCGTAAATTCCAAGGTGATTATACGTCCCGCTGAGCGCGACCGATGGCCTTGCCTGCTCGCGGGGACGAGCGAGAAAATACCAAGTCAACGCACCGGCGACGGCGGCACCACCAACGACAAAAGATCCAATCATGGTGTCGTGAAAGGTTGGCGCGTTTGTGGCTGTTCTCGTGTGTGCTTCGTCGGGACACACAATCGTCTCTGTCAGTACGGTGCATCCGCTGGTCGCGCTCTCGCGAAGCCCCAAAAATACGAAGCCGCCAATCAACGCCACACCTCCTGCGCCAGCGACAACTACCGGGCCGGTCGGAAAGGCAGCGCGACGTGGTGGCGGTGGAGGCGGGATGCGAATCGGACCTCCGAAATGGGGCTCACTCGCTACCGGCTCAAACGCGATGGTGGCTTCGGTTCGCTGACCTGCGAGGGCGTTTACGGTTTGAACGTGAGAGCTTCCGTTAGATCTGTGCGCGGCGATCTCAACGTTGCCTGAGAGCACTAAAACTCCGTGCGAAATGCTTGCGAGATCGAGCGGCAGTCCACCTATTTCGACCCTGAATCCCGCAGGAATCGGCGAGGGCAACCGTAAGAATATTCGCGCCACTCGGGGCTCTATCGAAGCGCGCAATGAGCGACAACGCTCGGCAATATTCTCGCGGTTTGCGAGCGCGGGGTCCAGCTCTGCCTCAGAGATACACAGCTCTGCAGATCCCAGCGAAGCGATAAGCTGTCCGACGCGAAACTGCTCATCGGCGATCATCAACCGCAACGAGGTAGACATTCGAATCGAAGCAGCGCGCATCGCCAACGTGAGAGCTCGGGCATCGTCTCCACTCGCGCGCGCTGCACTCGCTTCGTTGATCAGCGCGCGTCGCTCATCGTCAGGAGACTGTGCTGCCTGCGCGAGAGCTTGCTGAGACGAGATGATGATCGTCAAAGCGCCGCAAATTGCCCGAAGAATACACTGCTGTCGCGAGCCGAACATCGCCGCATAGTACGAGGCTTTGCGCTGGCTTCGCAACGAATACGTGTTGCTTACATCCGCGCAACTTCAACAGGCATCGCGCCACGGACGATTCTGTATTGCTTGTCCACGGCGATCCCGGCGTATTCGTTAGTCATTCCATCGGGCCATCGGACACGAAGCGTCACCGCTCCGGCGCGCATACCCAGGCCGATGTGCTGTACGCGAGAGGGCTGCGTAGCCCAGACAGATTCGCCGCCGCTGACTTCGCGCATTTGCTGCATTCCGTCAGCTGAAACAACGGTCACTCGAGCACCAAGCGCATCGGTGTTGCCCATCGGTTGACGCAGTCGCACTTGGATCCAGTGGTTGCCGTTGGTGAGACCGTTGCGCCACACGTTTATCCCCGCGCTTGGCCCGGTGATTAAATCCAGATCTCCATCGCGATCATAGTCGGACCAGCTGACGCGGCCGTTGTACTCAGTTTGTACACCAGCCAAATAGGTGACGTCCGAGAAGTGGTGGTCCGCGTCTTGGCGATACAACCTAGAGAACTGAAATGGATACGTCGTGGCAACGTACAGATCGAGATCTCCGTCGTTGTCGTAGTCACCCCAGGCCGACGCGATATCGCCTTCGGTGTATAAGATCCCTGACTCAATGGTGACGTTGTCGAAGCGAAACATGGGCGCTCCGCTGTTGCGAAGAAGTCGAGAGTGGTCGGTGCCCTGCTCGTCGTATCGAGGGTGACCGATGTTGGTCTCGTGTGCATCAAGGTCACCGTCGTTGTCGTAGTCAGCCCACGAGTGACCAAAGCTAGTACCCGCGATACCTTCTCCGTCAGAGTCAAATCCGAGCGAGCGCGCGACGTTGGAGAAGTGGCACATCCCGTCGTTGCGCCACACATCGTTGGCGTTGCCTCCGTAGTTTGCGACCGTCATGTCGCGATCGCCATCGTTGTCCCAATCGACAAACGCGATGCCATACGTGGGTCGTCCGTCGGGACGAACCGGAATCCCAGCCTCCATATTTTGAAACGCGAAGTTGCCCATTCCCATGCCACGAAAGAAGTGATCGGGCGCAGGATTTCTGGGGTATTGTCGCAGCCACTGCCCGATGAAGAGATCCAAGTTGCCGTCGTTGTCGCAGTCACCGACTGCACCGGCCGCGGTGGGGCCTGCCACCTCCATCTCATTCATGGTGACCGTGAATCGACCGTCCATGCCTTGAAGCCACACATGGCTTGGGTATGCAGGATCAAAGGGCCCAGCGCCGTCTTTGTAGGCGCCAACATAGATGTCTTGATCGCCGTCGCCGTCGTAGTCGCCCCACAGAATCAGTCGACCTTGCGCCGCATCAAGACCTGTACGAGGGACAATGTCTTCAAAAGTTCCGTCACGGCGGTTGCGCAAGATCATCGGCGTGTCGCGATCCATCACTGAGCGCGCACCAACGAGGTCGTCCCAGCCGTCGTTGTCTACGTCAACCCAGTTGAGCTCTGAGGATCCGCCCATCACTCCTGCAGCCATCGCGACGTCAGAAAACCAGGGATTTCCCATGCGTTCACAGATCGTCTCGCCGTGAGCTTCGGCCATAAACTCAAGCCGTGCCTCCGCCATCCCTAACATCGTCACGATCGGAAACCACTGAAACGTCGGGTCGTTTCCGCTCATCCGGTTGCGCGCGATGGCCGCCTCGCTTCGAAAGAACGAGCGAAAGTCTCCGCCCGAGGTGCGAGCAAGTGCCATCCCCATGGGCTCAACCACATGCTCGATCAGAATCCACGCGTGACGTGCGGGGTGCAGATCAACGGGACGAGGCAACATGATGTCGATCGGTGTGTCTACGGTGTAGGACACATCAATAGGCTCCATCAATTCGGACTCCACTGCGGGCTGTGAGCGGCCGTAGTCATCGACCAAGTGCACGCGCACTTTTCCACCGGGCATCCCGCGAAATTGCAGGCGAAGACGGTTGATCCGCACGGGTCGCTCAACGACTAAGTGTGTGCCCTCATAGTCCCCTGTGGCCATGTCGCGAAGGGCACCCGTTGAGTTGCCCATAAAGTAGTTAAACGACACTGCGGCGCCCGTACGAGGTCGTCCGTTGCACACTTCGTTGAGCAGCGCCTCGGTGCTTCCAGGCAAAGGAGGAGGGACGTCTGCTGGGCCGGTGTCGATCATCGCGCTTGCATCAGAGGCATCCGCCGCTGCGTCCGTTGGGGGTGGACTCGTGGGACCACACGCAGCAAGGCACGCGCCCATCACAAGAGACTGTAAGTACAGCGATCGATTGTAGGCACGAGTCATGGCACGAGATTACTTCGTCGCAGCGAACTGCGAGCAAAGAATCATGTACACTGCGCCATTTTAGCGCTGAAATCCCCCGTGAATCCCCCCACCGAAGCTAGCAAAAAGCTAACAGTATTAAGGAGCCAGAGGGATCAGCTCAAGTGTGTAGCGACCACCCGTTGGTTGACCACCACCGCCGCCGCCGAATCCATTGCATGAATCCAAAAACAACGAGTAGGTGCCTGGATCGAAGGTGCGATCGAAGGCTGCGTCCTGACCATAATAGTCGTCAGCACAGAACAGAATCGGTGTCGGATTCATGATCGAGTTGCCGTTGTTGCAGGGAGCAACGTTGCGGACGTACATGACCGGATCGAAGCCCATGGTTCCTGATCGAGCGGTACCCAAGATACGGGTGCGTGCTGCGAGCGTGAACGTATAGACCGCGTCGCGGCCTGTCTGTGTGTTGCAGTTGTTGCAGATCGCGCCGCCGCCAAATGCAGGAGCTGCTGCGTCTGCACCCATCATGCTCGTGTCGCCAGTGAGGACCACGGGTGTGTTAAGAGCAAACATAATGGGTCGAGCAGAAGCACATGCTTCGTTGCCCATCACTGCTGCGGGCATGGATGCGTTCAACGAGCGAGCGGTCACGTTAAGTGTGCCGCCAGGTGAGTTGGTGCCAGCGTGGACGCTGTACGCGTTGCCTGCAACAAGCCCTGAGTACCGACGCCATGAGCGGTTTGCACCACCAACGGTTGCGCTGGTGCATGCCATCGAGTTCATCCCGCAAGGAGCCTGAAGCTCAAGTGCAGTCTGGTTGCCGCTCGAGGTGACCTCAACGAGGACCTCTTGGCCCATGGGTGCGTTGAACGAGAAGTTGCCGTCTGCCGTGCTCGCGCCGAAGCACGAGAACGCTTGATCCTGTGCGATGCTCGCCACAGGGATCATGGTGGTGGTGCCAAAGGTGAGAGGCTCACCGGGGCAACGATCCGCCATGGCTGCTGCAGGCGAACGCACTGCGCGAACAGAGGCCAAGAAGGTTGGGTTCATCGCGCCGCCACGGTACTCACTCACGATGTAGTAGGTGCCTGGAGCTTGACGATTGATTGTGCGAGTGACCGCGTTGCCGCCGCCACCAGCGATGCATGCGCCGACCGCTGAAGCGCGGGTTCCGCAGGTGGTTTGCACATCAAGTGTGAGCGCAACGCCTGCTTGTGGCAGCAGGTTGATGGTCACATCCGATGTCTCCATCAGGGTGTACGACAACACTGCGTCGCCGTTTGCTCCGCCACCGACCATACAGTTGGTACCCACGTCAACGGCACGTTGAAACATTGCGGTATCAACGGTCACGCGAGTGCCATCGGTTGGCACCATGACGCCTGGGCACGCATCACCAGCAACACGAGGACGTGCTGGCGTGATGGTGGTCGTTGCGGTCACAACGCCGCCAGCGTTTGCGTGCGAGAAGACAACCCAGTAGGTCCCGGGCTGCAGGTTTGGCAAAGACAGTGGTCCCGGTCCGCCGCTTGAATTGAAGCAACCACGCTCTTGAGCGGGGACGCCACAGCCCATAGCAGTGAATACTGACACCGTTGCGGCGCCGCCGAATGGCGTGAGCGCGATGGTGACATCACTCGCGGCGAGCAAAACAAGCGGGATTGCTCCATCCGGTCCAACACCGGTTTGTGCTCCTTCGCAGCTTGCAGAAATACCTGTGTTGAGTCCGGTCAAATCGATGGTTCGCATGCCCGCGGTGAGCGGAGCACATGCACCAAGTCCACCGGCAAGTGGGCAGATGTCATTGAGTCCGGCCATTGGGCACATAGGTCCACCAGCATCCGGGATGATGTTGGGTACATCGGGTGCTGGAGGGTTGGGCATGTCGATCATGAAGTTCGGGACGTCAACACCTGGTGGGACGTCAAACGGCATGTCCGGTACGTCCATGGGTTGATCCGGGACGTCATTTGGCATGTCGGGGACGTCCAGATCCGGCGGATTGGGCACGTCGGGTGCTGGCGGATTGGGACGATCAACGGGTGGATTGGGACGATCTGTGACAACAGAGGTCTCGGTTGTTGGGGCACCGTCACCGGCATCTGGGTCTTGGACTGCGGTAGTGCCGCAGGCCGTCACAAACGTAGTGAAGGCCAACAGGCTGAGTGTTGAGCGAAGCTTCATGAACTAGTGGCTCCTGAGAGGTTAATAATGAAAATGCTTTGTAAGAATAGCAGGCAACCCGTGGCAAATGAAAGCTTCTGCAGCGAACGAATTTTTGCTTGGGCCACTTTAACTCCTGCTGCTCCCGCAAACCCATTGGTCACAGCGCTTTGTGGCTGCGCGAGTTTGGGTTGAGATTCTGAGAACGATACTCACAGTTTCTCTTGAAAATCAGCGGATATTTCGCGCGTTTGGGCTCGTCAAAGAGGTGACAATACCTCCGCACTTGTGGCACTAGAGAGCGATGCAAGGAAAGCCCGTCGTCATTGTTGCGCT
>JANNCG010001295.1:0-6684 GCA_031386385.1 Myxococcales bacterium | reverse complement strand
GCTCGATTGCACGCGCCACAGTTGGCGATGTTGGTGTTGGTATCGAGACAGACACCCGCGCAGTTCATGGTTGGCGCGGCGCACCCGGCGGCGCATACCCCGACGCTACAGACCTGCGCCATGGGGCACGCGTTGCTGCAGCGACCACAGTTGGCTCGGTCCGTGAGCGGGTTGATGCACACTCCTCCACAACGCAGCTGTCCAGCGATGGGACAATCGGGCTGACATGCTCCCATCACGCAGCTAAGCCCAGCGGCGCAGCGCATGTTGCAGATCCCACAGTTGGCGGCATCGGTCTGTGTGTTGACGCACATGGCGTTGCACGCCGACTGTCCTGCGGGACAGGGACGCATACACGCTCCGCCCGCACACGATTCGCCTGCAGGGCAGGCTCGCCCACACACGCCACAGTTGCCGCTTGAACTGAGAAGATTGACACACACTCCTCCGCAGCGTGACTCACCCCCAGCGCAGGGAGCTTGGCACATTGAGTCTGTGCAGCGCTCGCCGATCGCGCACAGTTGGCCGCAGATTCCACAGTTGTTTCGATCGGTGACAAGATCCACGCACTCGCCGTTGCACACTCCGAGACCCGGGGCGCAGTCCACGCCAGATTCGTTTGCGACCATCGTGTCATCGACCATGGTGGCTGTGTCGCTTGGCACGTCGTTGAGGGCTGTGTCATCAAGCGGAGACGGAATATCCAACGCCGAACTGTCGCTTGAGACATCGCCTCGGGCGTCGTTTGCATCGCGCGACATCGTCGCATCAACGAGTGGCGCGTCGCTCTCGATGGGAGGTGTGGTGCAAGCGTGTAGCGCCAGCAAAAGCGCGATTGAGCGAGTTTGAGCGACGAGTGAATATTTCATGGCAAGCGAGCAGGGCTTGCGGAGTGTATCGTGTTGTGGGTGCGCGTACAAAGTCACGTGTGCAACTCCGGGCTGAGCGAAAATGGCTCGTGGACACGCGGGTCGCTCGCGCATTGATCGAGCAAATTGAGCCAAATCCTTCGGCCAACAGCGCTGTTGGTTGACAATTTGGCTCAATTTGCAGCATTTTCGTCGATGCGGGTCGCATGGTGAGAAACACTTGGATTTCGCCAAGCGGATTGGCGGTGCTACTTGCCGAACTTCTCCAGCATAGTGATCCCCGCGTCGAATCGCGAGTGTGAGCGCAGGGACAGCAGAGGTTTGCTCTCGACGCGTTGAACCTGGAGGCCACCATGGCGCGCCATGGCGGTTTCGCTCTCCGCCGCCAGTGTCCAAATTGACACACCGAGCAATTTTGCTAACCGTTTACCCCAGCCGCTCGTCCCATGTGCTGGCCCTCTCGTTGCAATCCATGTCGGTCCAGAAGGACCTCACGCAATGCCCGGCACACCGCACGAACGCATGGTGCTCTTGCTCAAAGCGCACCCCAAGCTCATTGAGCTGTTGTTCAAGTTGGCTTCACCAGCGTCCGAAGCATCGCCTGAAGCACCCAGCTTTGTGGTGCCTGGAATCAACGACAGCACCGTGCGCGGCAGCAGTCCCGAAGAATATCACCCTGACCTTTTGTTCGCGGACGGAGACGATGGGTATGCGATTGTCACCGAGGTTCAGCAGTCTCGCAACGAAGCAGCAAAATGGTAGTGACCTAATTTCGTCCCTCGCTCCGCGTCGCAGACGCACCGCTTCGCGCAAATTAGGCCACTACCAAGAAAACAAGCTGGCCATCGCTCTCAACGACCCTAAACCATCAACGCAAATCCCCCAGTGATCTCTTGGTGATCACCCACGATCCAGACGTCGCTCGCTGGGCTCGCAAGCCAACCGTCGCTCGTGGTCCATTGGGAACCACAACCACTTTTGCCCCCGCCGTCCTCCTGATCGACGACAACGTCATTAACGCCCTGGTCGCCCTCGATGACCCAAACGCGGCGTTCATTGCCGTCTGGGCGAAGCACGATAGCACAGACGACAGCGCTGTAACTGTCGCCAATCAAGCGTTGCAAACAGTCCTGAAGAAAGTGAAACCCGAATTGCGCGTCGCTGAAATTCGCGCGATCCTTGGGCTCTTAAAAGAACCGATAGCTCGAAAGGTTGCTGAATCCATGAAGTCTGATTACGAACACGAAGCACACAACGTAGCTGACGAACTTTTTGCTGAGATCGAAGCCCGGGGCGCGCTCAAAGGCAGGCTCGAAGGCGAAGCCCGAGGCAAGCTCGAAGGCAAACTCGAAGGCAAACTCGAGGCCTTGCGTAGCGCACTTCACGCGGTCCTCGTGAGTCGAGGATTTACCCTGTCGGACGTCCATGCGGGTACCATCGCTACCTGCGTGGATTCAGCGCAGCTTCAAGCGTGGATGATCACCGCCGTGAGCGCGAAGAGCGAGGGTGATGTGTTTGGCACCTGAGTTGGAGGACATGAAAACGCTGCAGGCGAAGCACCTGTGCATATGCGAAGGAACGGGAATGACGGCAAAGGGATCGAAACAGGACTTGTCCTTTGACCTTCGCAAGCGGATTCAACTGACGCAAACACAGATCTGTCCGCCGGGTCGCCCCACTTGTCGCTGCCTTGAGATGCGGCTTCAGGTGTATGGCGCGCCTACGAGCGGGACGATGTTCTACAGCGCGGACTACTATCACTCTGGATCGAGCGCTGAGCACTGATGCGCCTATTCTTGATCGCGCTTGTGTTGATCGTGAGCGGATGTGGGGTGGCTGTCGAGCCATTTAACCCTGATGCATCCGTCAGCGATTCGGCGATTGCGCAATGTCCCGAAGACTATCCTGGACCAAGCTTTTGTTCAGTCGTTGGCTTGGAGTGCTCTTTTACTCGTTCGTGTGGAATGCATAGCTCGCGTGTGCGTTGTCGCTGCGGTTTCGAGGATGGAGTTCCGCGACCACGCTGGCTTGGGACTTGTCGGGTCGAAGACCCCTGTGGCGGGTAAGCGTTGCAAAGCCACGTCGTTTCGCGAGTGGCTGATCATTGCTAGAGGATCTGGAAGAAGGAGATCCCGCAATGAGAGATCAATCACCCCATCATCGAACGGCGTCGGCACCGTTGAAGCGGAACGTGTCAACGTGGTTGAGTCAGTGGGGTGAAAGAATTTGTGAAGCGAAGTCCGCGAGGGGGGGCCAGTCCTCGCTCTTGTTGGGGCGGCGATAACATCGAACCACGCAGTGACCGTCGTGTTTATCGAGCAAATTGAGCCAAATCCTTCAGACCACAGCGCTGTTGGTTGACGATTTGGCTCAATTTGCAGCATTTTCGTCGATGCGGGTCGCGTGGTGAGAAACATTTGGATTTATCCAAGCAGATTTGCGGTGCTACTCGCCGAAGTTCTCCAACTTAGTGATCCACGCGTCGAATCGTGGGCAGAGTGATCGCACGGCGAGCAACCCAGTTTGTTCGATCGCGGCGGGTCCGTGGAGCACTTTGTTGTACGACGCTACTGAGCTCTGAAGGCGTTTGGACGGTGCCGTAAACTTTGAATCGTTAATCTCTTCTGGCGGTGTTGCACGGACGAGAGTGAGCAACTCGTCGACGCCCACGATGTCTGCTGGGGTTGGCACAATGGCTCGAAGTGCGGCCAGCGATGCGAGAACCAGCGCTTCAAACTCGTGCCGTTGCACGTATGGAATCAACCGCCGCTCGAAATCCAGCGCACGTCCAATCTCGCCTTCAAGAAGTGTCGCTCTGGCTCGCGTGTCCGCAATCTTTTCGTGTGCTGCGAGTTCAGGAAAATCGTCCGGCAGGCCATACAAGTCGAACAGCGTTGTGAAGCGAACGTCTGCACTTGGTTGGCTTCGGATGAGGTTGCGCAGGTCCTTGGCCCACTTGCTCCACTGTCCGCCACCGCGTGTTTTCTCACCCGCTGGCGACCTTTTGGTACTCACGATAATGGCCGCTGTCGTGACTTCGCTACAACGATACAAGTGCGGTCCGAGCACACGACTGACGAACGCCTCCTCGGTCTGTCCTTCGACGACGACATAGAGCCGTCTCACGGTCGGCCACCCAAGAGATTTTTGTCGTAGAGTTGTGAGAGCGTGTAGTCGTTGAGCCACTCGTGAAGGTCTTCGCTCGACAGTCGACGAAAGGTACTTTCGCCTTTCGAGCGTTCAACAACAACGATCTCGTTGGGCTCAAAGTAATCCATGAGCGCCGAAGACTGTGTCGAGAGCATCACGCGACAGCGCGGAGAGATGGACCGAACGAGCGACGCGATCAGCCCGATGGCCAAGGGGTGCAGGCCAAGCTCGGGCTCGTCGATACTCATGAACGTTGGGAGGGTTGAAGAGGGTTGAGCGAGGGCGGCGACAAGGGCGATGGCGCGAAGGGTTCCGTCGGAGAAATCTGAGGAAGAACAGCGGCGGTCGCGCTCGTCGAGCCAGTACAAATGCACGGGGGATCCGTTAGGGTTTTCGGGGATCACCAGGTCGGGCTGCAGCTCTTTGATAAAGGGCGCGATGCGGTGAATCACCGAGGTAATGAGTGCCCACGAACGACGGACTTCGTCGTCAACACTTGTGCGAAGCCGGTGCAAAAACGCCGCTAGATTCGAGCCATCTGAGCGCAGAAAACGATTGTCGGCTTGCGTCGAGTTTTGTCGCAAGGGGGACGTGGGTGACGTGTCGTGAAAGTGGTAGTACGTCACCCCCGCGAGCGCGGTGTTCACCGTAGGAGCGGGATGGTCGTTTGTGTTGTTTGATAGGCGACTCGGCAACAACGACTCTGTGTGACCCGCTCCCATCGAGACCTCAAGTCGCGATGTTGGATCCGCAGGTCGGATGGAGACCAGTTCGTCGCGAAAAATGAATGAATCGCCAGCGGCAAATCCTAAGAATGCCGCGTACTCGCAAGTAGTTTGGCCATCAATAAAAGTTAGTTCAAACTCGAGCTCGCGAGTTGTTGATGCGCCATAGTGCAAGAGTGCAGACGCCCCGCCTTGTTCGCCGACGAAACGTCTGAGCGATTGGGTTCGGATCAACTGAACCATGCGAAGAACCTGCAACAAGTTGGACTTGCCAGCGCCGTTGGCACCCACGAGGACCGTGATGGGTGTCAGCTCAAGCGTCAGCTCGCGGAGTGAGCGAAAACCGGCGACTGTGATGCGCTCAAGTTGAAACGTGCTCATTGCTCAAAACCTATGCTGCGCGTATGGGATCGTGAGGCCATTTTCATAGGGGTGCGGAGCCACAGTTAGATAGTGGATGAGGCGCGAAGTCAACGCGTCCAGTATTCTCTCCTGCGCATGCGAAGATAAAATCGGCGAACTGCTGAGTGAGCGTCGCGTTTATCCTGCAAATTGAGCTAAATCCTTCGGACCACAGCGCTGTTGGTTGACAATTTGGCTCATTTTGCAGCATTTTCGTCAGTGCGGGTCGCATGGTGCCAAACAGCTGTGTTTCTCCACGCCGTTTCACTGTATTCGCCCGCGACTGCCCGCGATACGCTTCGCTCAGACGGGAGACAATCACCACCCAATGACCACCAAACGCACACCCAAATCAGCGCCCAAGCCCACGAAGACCGCTCAACGCAAAACCGCAAAACCGAAGAGCGAGCTCAGCGCCAAATCTGCCCCGCCCGCGTCGCCCACAATCAATCGCCACGGAATCGTCGCCACCGCCGACCCTCGCTCAGTGAAGCGCGCCACGGAGTTGACCGACTCAATCGCGCGTCGCAAATCGCGCATCGCCGAGGACTTCTACGAGATCGGCCAAGCGCTCGGCGAGCTGCGTGATCGCGAGCTCTTTCGCAAGGTGTATGGCTTCGATAGCTTTGATGAGTTCTTGACCAAGCGCGCCATCTACGCGCCCTCGCAAGCGCGCAAGCTGATGGCCATCGTGGCCGGAGTGAGCAAAGCTCGAGCGCTCAAACTCGGTGTCGAAAAAGCGTATGCAGCGCTCACGCTTGTCGCGGCCACACCAGAGAAAGACACTGCCGAGAAGGTCTTCGCCGATGGGCGCAAAGTGCAGGGCAAGCGTCCCTCTGAGGCGTCCGTTGAGGACTTTCGCGAAGAGGCTCGTGAGGAGCGCGCCAAGGCCCGCAAGGCCAAGCGCCGAACGGGCGTGATCACCGACGCCAAGCGCGAAAGGCTGGCAAAACGCAAGATAGCTCTTACCCTATTGCGCAAGACGCTGGCGTCCATCGGTGTGGCAAAAAGCTCTATTCACGAGCGCGAGGGTGAGGTCGCGGTGCTTATCTCGTGGACTGCGCTGGACAAACTTTCGAAGCGCTAAGTAGCGCTCTGCGGAGCCTCTCAGCATTCTTCAGCATCGCCGTGCTGTACGCGCTGAGGACAAGCCTCCGCGCAGGAGCCCTCGCGCAAGGAGCGCTCAGGTGCCCCGCTCGTCATTGGCATTCCTCGGGGGTCGTTGGAGATGCCGTGCGCGTAGATTCTTAGGTTGCGTGTGACGGGAGAATCTAGGAGCTTGCCCGGGTAGAAATTTGATCGACCGCACGCTTTGGTACAGCAAAAGCATCGCCCACCAACCCCGAGGAATGCCAATGACGAGCGGGTTTCCTGAGCGCTCACTGCGCGAAGGCACATGCGCGGAGGTCTTGCCTCAGCGCCATACAGCACTGCGCCAGTGTGAAGGCACTTGCGCGAAGGCTAGTGCGCCACAATCTCTGTTCACGCGCTGCGCACACCACGACGACGCGCAACACGCACAGAATTTGCTCGTTAGC
>JANNCG010001273.1:0-1663 GCA_031386385.1 Myxococcales bacterium | reverse complement strand
CAAGACCGCTCTTGTGGGCCAAGCTGCAAAAGAAGCGGGCGTAGGCTTCAAGTCCGTGATCTCACACCTGTACCAACCGGTGGACGTGTTGGGGCTGCCGTACATTGTGGATGGGCGTTGTGAGTATGCGCCTCCGGGTGCTTTTCCCGACACCGCGCGGGACGCGGAGCGGGGAGTGTTTTTTCTCGATGAGCTGCCTAACTGTGTTCCGGCGATGCAGAGCGCGTGGGGGATCGTGGTGCTTGAGCGAAGCACGAAGCACTATAAGTTTCCGCCTGGGTGGTTGATTGTTTGCGCGGGCAACCGTGAGAGCGATCGCGCGGGTGCGTCTCGTTTGGTGAGCGCGCTCGAGAACCGCTTGTGTCACCTGCACGTTGAGCCGAGCCGCGATGAGTTTTTAAATTACGCCATCGCGAAGGGTCTGCACCCAACCGTCCCGGCGTTTTTGCAAGAGCGCGCGGACATGTTGTTTAAGTTTGATCCCAAGAGCTCAGACCGAGCTTTTCCTTCGCCACGGTCATGGGAGCGCGCGAGCGACGTGATGAAGCTTCGGGTCGGTGAAGCCGCACGAGTCGAGATGCTCAAGGGCTGCGTCGGGACCGGAACGGCCGTAGAATTTGCTGCGTATTGTCGCGTATTTGAAGAACTCCCCAGACTCGAAGATGTCTTGAAGGGCAACGTGGATTTGCGCTCGATCACTCGTCCTGACCTGCTGCGCGCGATTGTGTACTCTGTTCTGGCGTGGGTCGCTGAGAAGAAAAAAGAGCGCATCAACGACGGCTCTCGCGTTGCGTTGCGGCTCAGCGACGAGTGGGCGATGCTCTTGGTCACACGGTTGTACGAGCTCGACCGCGCTGAGTTTGTTCGCACCGAAGCCTGGCCCGTTCTGTCCGCAAAGCTCGGAAAATTTCTCACCTAAACCCCATGAGCGACAACCATCCAAAAGATCCTCCCGAGCCCTCTGGCACCGAGCCCAAAATAGAACTGTCGCCACAGTTGCGCGAGAAGCTTCTCGAAGCTCGTGCGAAGCTTTTGTTGAAGCACCCGTTTTTTGGCTACCTCGTCGCGCACCTCGAAGATGCCGTCGGCGAGCACACCCTTGAGAACTCATCTACCGATGGCCAAAAGGTCTATTGGGCTGAAAAATACCTCACCGATCTAAACTCGGACGACGCGCAGTTTGTGCTCGCGCACCAAGCACTTCACTCGGCCCTCGCTCACCTGTGGCGCCGCTCTGGCCGCAACAGCGACAGCTGGAACCTCGCCTCCGACGCCACCGTCAACGCCATTCTCTTTCAAGCCGGTCTGAAGACCAAGCGCGATGTGGTCAAGGGTGACGCCAACAAGAGCGTTGAAGAGCAGTACTCGGGTGCAGGTGAGCTGCAAAAACAACCCGGTAGTAAAAAGCCTATCGACGATCACACCGAGTGGGACAAACCTCGCGACGCCAACGACCCCAAAGAGCGACAGCTCGCGGATCAGTGGCAGGCGGCGGTGCAGCAAGCGAAAGAGTTTGGGAGTGTCCCGCAGGGGATGCTTCGGGCGATTGAGCTGCTTGAGCCGAAGCGCGATTGGCGTGAGTTATTGCGGGATGGACTGCATTTTCCGGAGGACTATCGGTGGACGCCGACGGACCGAAGATTTAGGGACATCTTGCTTCCCA
>JANNCG010001227.1:0-15214 GCA_031386385.1 Myxococcales bacterium | reverse complement strand
GAGAACCTTAAACCAGCGTGAACTCATCATGGTGGACTCCAACAGTACTGAGATTGTACCGAGGTTTTGTCAGGGACGTCACGCACGGATTGGAGGGAGAAAAATGACCCAGGGACGATTTCACACGCCCCGGCCACCCTCACGTTATTTGCTGCAAATTTGCTAGCGCGAGTGCGTTAACGTGCGGGACGAATCGGTGTCGCGCGTCCGGCGTCGTCGATTCTAAACGCGTACGTCTCGCCCGCAACGCCCCGTGAGGTGACCCAAACGACCGCGCGTCGACCACGCACAAACGCAGGAATTTGCGCGTCGACTTGCAGTCCATCGTGGTCAAGATCATCAAACACCACGTGGTCGTCAGCTTCGGCGAGGTCCATCAACGGCGCCACACGATACCGAAATCCCCCACCTCCACGCAGGGTATATGCTGCCAACACGTTGGGACCCAAGGGGGCGATCACGGGATCGGCGTCCACGTCGGGCGCTGCGGCGCGTGCAAACGCGCAACCGGTGTGGGTGCACGTGAGGGTGTTGGCCGTTGGAACGGGAATGGGACTAAACCAACCGATACGGAGCAGATCTCCGTCGCACGCGATCACACCGGGCTGCGCCTCGGTGCTAATTGCCTGCGAAAATCCTGTCGGAGTGGACCACAGAACCAACGCATGCCCGTCCGCGGTGTACGCGACGATGGCCGTGTCTCCGTTGGACGCGCGACAGGAGTCCACCCGTGGCTCTGTCGCCCACGTTGTGCTCACACCGCGCTCGCCCAAAGCAACCGTCAGGGCAGGAGCTCCGTTGGCGGCGGTTCCGACGATTCCGGCGTACATCACGCCCTCTCGCGGACCGTTCGGTGCAGCGGCGTCAGCCACTGGACCCATTGCGGCATCGACAGTCGACGCTGTCCCGCCGTCACGGCTTGTTGCGCTGGTACCGTGAGCCCCTCCTTGTGGCCGCTCGGCCAAAATCAACGCGACGGTGTCTAACAACCACGCACCACGCACAGCGCCTTGTTGAAAGTTTTCGCTCAGGATCAACGGCTCATCGTTGGTGAAGCACGGCCCCCGATCGGTCGCGGCGGGACATGGAGTCACCGCGCGCTGAAACACTCTAAACGTCTGCGTCTCGGGCATCGAGAGAAAGCCTCGGACCCCTTGCTCTGTGAGTGAAATAGAATTCACCCGATCAAAAGCAGGAGAAAGCTGACTGCGCGCGATCTCTCCACGCCCGCTTCCGGTGCTGTTGATCGCGGTGTATACCACCGGGCCGCCGTCGTCCGACGAGCCGAGCGCGACGCGATTCGTCCCCGCGGGCAAACGCAGACGAGTGCAGCGCGCGCGAGACAACCCGGTCTGCGCGTCGGGTCCAGAGTTGTTAAACACGCAGAGATTTTTGTCGCTGGTGCCTGAGATCACGCGAAGATCACCGCGCGCAACGCTGTCTTGCGACATCACTCGTGCATTATCTCCGCCGACCAAGATTGCCTCAAGCAGAGGCGCGTTAAGTGGCTCTACGGGCATGGGAGGCAGCTGCGCCGTAGGGATGTTATGCGGCGGCGGCAGCCGTGCTTGCTCTGCCGTTGCAAACAGCTCATCGAGGTACCGGCCCCGATCTTCTTTGCCTGTGTGCAGCTCGCCGGACTCAAGGTTGGTGGCGGCCTGTGAGGCAAACATCGCCAATACGCGATGCGAGCGATCTTCGCTTTTTGAGTCAAACAGCGCGCGGGTGAGCGATCCAGCGTACGTTGCGCAGCGGTAGGGCCACTGTTGAGCGCGAGCTGCCCTCGGCATCCGCCGTACGCGCGTCGGAACCCCCAACTCAATCTTTCGCGACTTGCGTGCGATCTGCCCAATCTGTGGATTTTCGCCCGCGAGGCACCTCGAAAGGTTAGCCCACGCGTTGCTTGCGATGGCCAAATTGACGGCCTTTCGCTCGACGGCGTTGCGGTTGTTCACCACGAAGGCGCCCACGCCAGCGGCGACCAAGACTGCTAGAAAACCGATCGTCTTTCGGGAAGGTCCAGTACGAAGGGGTTCAAACTCAAGCTCATCGGGGGGAGATTTATTAGTCATCGGGTTCGCTTCACCGGCCTCGGTCCTGACACCGAAGGGTGCGCGCGGTTCCCGAGGAACGTGAAGCTACATCGCGGCTCCGACTTGTTCTCGCTCAATCGCCTCGAAAAGCGCGCGAAAATTACCTTCACCAAACCCCGGATAACCCTTGCGAGCGATGAGCTCGAAGAAAAACGGGCCCGCGTTGGGCTGCCCGTACAACAGCGCGGCTTCTTTCAAAAAGATCTGCAGCAGGTATTTGTCGTCTCGGCCATCGACGAGAATCTCGAGTTCTCGCAACATGTCGATATTCTCGGTCAAATTGCTGACTTTTCGATCGAGCATGCGTGCTGGGAGGGCGTCATAGTAGCTCCCTGGTGTCTTTAAGAACTCTACCTTGTTCTTTCGCAGATCAGCCACGGTGGTTGGCAGATCAGTCAACAGCAGCGCCGCGTGCTGCACGCCAGGTCCCGCGTTGTCGTCCACAAACTTCGCGATCTGCGAGGCGTCATACCGAGGTCGCAGTGGCTCGTTGTTGGCAAACTTAATCCCCGACTCTGGATCCCACATCACCAAGCTCTTCAGCCCTGAGCCAACGCCCTGCCGAACGTCGTCGGTGTGAAACCGAACCTCCCAGTACTTTTGAAAACCCATCACGTGCTCGAGCCAGAGCACAAACGGCGCCAGCGATCGCATGTTCGAAGTGATGTGATCAATCACCGCGATCCCGAAGCGATTGGGAGATGAATCCACAGGCAAATTGTCAAACCCAGGAGCGAACAACGGATAGTTGTCGCGCTGAATAAACCGATAGTTCACATCCCCCAACGGCGTTGCGATCTCGAAGGCTTTGTACGTCCCACCCTCTGCGTGATCCTCAACCATCTCAGCCAAGACCGTCCCGCCACGAGCCTCTAGCACGCGCATGGTGTGCTCGGCGTCGCGCACACGAAACGCCAGAGACATCACTCCAGAGGGATGCCTGTTGAGGTAGCGTGCAGCTTTTGAGGCTGCGTTGACCGCCTCAGAGACAACCACCTTTGCGTCACCTGCTGCATACACAGACGACCGTTGGCCCGACCGGTTGACCAGCGCCTCGCTCGCGCGAGCGATGTTTCGAAAGTCGAGTTTGTCTGTATAGAAGCCGTGCGAGCGATGTCCATCGCGCACCGCGAAGTGAAAAGAGTCATAGCCCAAGAGCCCAAGAGATTCGTTTGCCATGGAGCGAGCTTATAACGCTTTGAGCGGCTATTGCCTACTCTGCTTTTGCGGTTTTTTGCAGCGCAAACCTTGCTTTTGCGTCGTGCACTTCCTGCGCAACGCGAGCACGTGCAGGGGCCCCAACAATCGCTCGACGTTCGACCGCGTTGTTGGGGTCAAGGACGGGATAAATTGAGTCATCAAACGCAGCATTTTCTTTGCGATACTCGTCCAAAGAGAGGCTCGCGAGGTCCGTCTGTAGCTCAATCGCCCGGGCCACCAATCGCCCTGAGACCGCATGCGCGTCCCGAAACGCCACACCCTTCGCTACCAGATAGTCCGCCACCTCGGTTGCGTTGACAAACCCTGCATCAAGCGCACGGCGCATCGAAGCACGCGAAAATTTGATTCCCTGCCACACCCTCGCGAGCACAGACAGGCAAGCGCTCACCTGCGCGACCGCGTCAAGCACTGGCGGCTTGTCTTCTTGCAAATCTCGGTTGTACCCAAGTGGAAGTCCCTTAAGCGTCACAAGCAGCGCGACAAGATCGCCCACCACGCGGCCCGTTTTGCCCCGCACAACCTCAGCAACATCGGGGTTTTTCTTCTGCGGCATCATCGATGACCCTGTGGTGTGAGCGTCGGCCATGGTCACAAACGAAAACTCTTGCGTGCTCCAGAGCACCAGCTCTTCGGCCATGCGTGACAGATGCGTTGCCGTGATGGCCAGCGCCGCGAGCAGCTCAACGAGAAAATCTCGGTCCGCCGTGGCGTCAATCGAGTTGCGCATAGGAGCCCGAAATCCCAGTGATTTTGCAGTCATTTCGCGATCAATAGCAAACGTCGTTCCGGCCACGGCGCCAGAGCCCAGCGGGCACTCGTTAAGGCGCTCAGCGCAGTCATTGAGGCGACCGCGGTCACGGCCAAGCATCTCGACGTACGCGAGCAAGTGGTGAGACAACCGCGACGGCTGCGCGCGCTGCATGTGCGTGTACGCCGGCATCAGGGTGTCGAGCTCTTTTTCAGCCCGATCACACAAGCTCAGCGCCAGCTGGTCGATGAGCGTCCCCACATGGGCACAAGCTTCACGCGCCCACAATCGAAGGTCCGTGGCGACCTGGTCGTTGCGCGATCGCCCAGTGTGAAGCTTCGCACCCGCGGGGCCGATCCGATCGGTTAACGTAGCCTCTACATTCATATGAACGTCTTCGCGTGCGGGGTCATAAACAAACGTTGAAGCGACCATCTCAGCGGCGATCTGCTCAAGCCCCTTCACGATCTGCTCGCACTCTTGGTCCGAAAGAACGCCCACTGCACAGAGCATCTGGGCGTGGGCGATTGAGCCACGAACGTCCTGCTGCCCAAAGTGCTGGTCCACCTCAACGCTGACTAAAAACTCAGCGGCTTCTGCGTCGAGGTCCTCGGTAAACCGTCCACCCCAGGCTTTGTGCGTCGACACCTTTGCTTCTCCTTCAATACTAAACTAACCGTCGGCTACTCAAGTCGCGCTTCGATTTGGTAGTCACCGGTATTGTTGCGATCAAACCCGTCCACTACCACCGCGTACGTCCCCGGTTCAACAGCAAGATCGATACGGGCCTGGTTGTTTTCGAGCTCCATCGAACACGCAAGCTCTGTGGCTTCGCGCTCACACACTCGGCGCACCGAGACGACCGCGTCAAACTCAGAGGCGCGTACAACGACGTGCAGCGTCCCTCGACGCAGAACGGTGACCGTGTGCACGGCGTCACCGCTCGCAGCACCATGACCGCAGTGAGCGTGTAGCCGATCAAGATGGCCGCGAGTTGTCGCGTTGACCCGCACGTTGAGCGTCAGGGCTTGGGCCTCACGGCACGCGGTCTCAAGCGGCTGAGCGTCTTGCCCGTCCACTTGCAGCCCAAATCGGCCGTAGTCGTCGCGGGTGATGCCATCGACGACCAAGTAGTGCACACCCGCAGAGAGCACTGCGTCCAGGACGTGGGTTCGTGAGCAGTTTCCGTCGGTGTTTCCGTTGGCACAGGTCTGTACCAATCCAAGAGAAAGCCGGTCATCCTCTGCCCCAACACCCCGCGCAAGAAGTTCTGCGCGAACAAGCATCCGCCGCGCAAGTTGCAAGCGGTACACCAAGTCAGGCCCCGCGCCACCACAGCTCAGCTGCACATCGTTGCGGGCGGCAAATGTGTCACCCTCAATTGACTGACCTAAGGTCAGCAATGGGGCATCCGCGCAACTGTCTCCAGGGACCGCGCGCCCATCCGGCGGGGCTTGATCCACGCTTACAGTGTAAGTCCCACGCTCACTCAGCGCGAAGCCATCCACGGTGAGCGAATAGCGTCCTGGAGAGAGAGTCTTTGCCACCACCGCGTGAAAGCGATCATCGGTGTCATCGTTGCACAAGATCTCCGTTGCGGGATCCGCACAGTTCGAGCGCAAGTACACACCGGTGTCCCAGTGGGACTCGGCCTCGACCGAAACACGGATGCGCGACGGCTCGGCGACGGTGAGCGCGTATGTCACATCGGCCCCAGGAAACCGGCTTGATGCACACGTCGCGTGAATCGTATCGACCGCCCCTGCGGTCGTCCCATGCACCACGGCTCCGGGCAGGATGGGAATCGCGCGCGCGCAAATGTCCGCCGCCTCTGGGGACTCCGCTTCGTTGGATGAGAGGGTGTAGGCGCCTCGGGTTCCGTCGCCAACGGACTCGACGACGACGTAGTAGCGACCAGGCTCAAGGGTTGTGTCCACAGTCGCAGGACCCGCCTCGCGTGGGACAGCGCACTCGAGTGTGGGACCATCCGCGACGCCCGCTCCCGTGCCGCCACCCGCGCATGTTCTGCGAATATAGAGCGCTCTGGGGCCGTCTCCGAGCGCCGAGAGCTGCACCCGTTGCCGACGCTCGAGCTCAAGTACGTGCACCACGTCGGGGTTGCGACCCGCGACACAAGCCCCACCCGCGTTGTCCAGCGCAGTCACCAGTGAGCCCACCACACGGCCACCTAACTCAAGCGGAACCGGGTTTGCGCACGTCCCCCTGGACGTCTGCTCGCCGGACAACCGTTCGTCACGCTCCCAGAGCGAAAACAAGTAGTTTCCCACTGCATTGCGACCCGATACCGCTGCGCGAAACCGCCCACTCGTGGACGCACAATACCCCACGCTCGCTGCCTGACCGCTGGTCAGACTCTCTCCTGCACGCGCGCCCTCTGGGGTAAAGAGCGCGAGCTCAAGATCAGCGCTTGAGCCGGTTCCAATCGCGACCACGCGATAACAGTGCCCCGCCTGAAGCCGAACCTCGTGAGACTCAGTGCCTCCCCGCGTCACTGCCCGCTCGATCACTCCGCTGGACTCAGTGAAGCCGAGGGCGCTCATCGTCGCGCGAACGCCGGGCAACACCGTCGGCAATCCGCGCACCGCTGGCGAGCACCGCAACAGCAGCAGCGTCGCGAATGCTAACGACCCGGTACGACCAGCGCTTAAGTTCTTAGACATTCCCATTGGCAACACACCAGCGATTGGCTGTCAGTAGTACTGCTTGCGTTTGGCGCTCGAGAGAATCCCCATCATCTCGCGGTACTTCGCGATCGTCCTGCGCGCGATAATAATCTTCGCTACCTGCTCAAGCCGCTTCGCAATCGCCTCGTCCGAGAGCGGAAACTTAGGATCTTCGTGCTGGATAATCCCACGTATTGTCTGCTTCACTGACTCACTCGCGATGTCCTCTTCGGCCATCCTGCGGATCGAGCTGTTAAAGAAGTACTTAAGCTCAAAGATCCCGCGCGGGGTGTACACGTACTTGTTGGTAGTCACCCGCGAGATGGTGCTCTCGTGCATCCCCACCGTCTCGGCCACATCGCGCAAGATCATCGGCCGCAAGAACTCAACGCCCTTCTCAAAGAACTCGCGTTGTTTATCTACGATGCACTGAGTCACCTTCACGATGGTGCGCTGTCGCTGGTCGAGTGAGCGCACAAACCAACGCGCCGACGCGAGCCTGTCCTGGACAAACTCACGCGCCTTGGGATCCTTCATCAAGGCCTGCGCTTGCTCGACGTTGATCTTAAGCTTTGGGAGCCCATCATCGTTGGTCGTCACGATGTAGTCATCGCCCGTTTTCACGACATACACATCGGGCGAGACATACGACGGATCTTCGGTCGTAAAATTGCGTCCCGGCCGCGGTTCAAGCGTCGAGATCAGCTTCGCCGAGTCATAGACGTCCTGAATCTCGCACTTCAAATCTCTGGCGATTGCCGGGTAATTTCGGCGCTCGACGTTTGTGAGGTGCTTGTCAATCACGTGCCAGACGATGGTCTCTTCGTTGTAGCCAAACTGCTCTGCTTGGATCATCAAGCACTCGCGCAAATCACGAGCGGCCACGCCCACGGGGTCCAAAGTTTGAATCAACCGCAGGACCTCTTCGGCGTCCTCTGGATGCAGCCCCGATTGTTGCGCCACAGCTTCAAGTGTGATGCTCGCGTGAAGGCTCTCTTCGTTGGACGCGATCTGCGCATCACTGACGTTGTGCTTGTTCTCTGTGTCTTTTTTCTTCCGCTTCTTCGGCGCGTGCTCTTCGTCAGGGTCCACGGCCTCCGGCGACCAATCCCCTGGCCAAGGGGGGTTAGAGCGGCGGTCTTCTTCTTCGGCAGACTCTTTTTTCTCTACCTTTTTCTCAAGCGGTTCGCCCTTGAGCCGAAGATAACCGTTGTCGTCTAGGTTGTTGACGATCACCGTCGCAAAGACCATCTCTTCTGGAACCAAGTTCGACAGCCGTAGCTGCGCGAGAAGGTGATCGGCGAGCGAAGATCGCGCCGAGACGGTGGCCTCAAGTGACGGCATATCCTCGCTCGACATGCGCGAACCGCCAGAAGCCATCGGTCCCTGGTTTGAGTAAGACTCTAAAAACCGGTCCCAGTACTCTTCTTGTTTGCCTTCATTAACGGCACGTTTTTCTTCGGCGTTTGTCGGCGCCTGCTCTTTGCGCTCTTCAATCGCCGCGAGCTGATCAAGCGTCGGAGCGTCCCCCTCACCCACCCGGCCCGTAGGCTCTTGGTGCTCAGAAGCCTCGTCAAGAATGGGATTCTCCGTAAGCTCTTCTCGGATCTGATCGATCAGCTCAAGACGCGACAACTGTAACAGCTTGATCGCCTGCTGCAACTGAGGCGTCATCACAAGCTGCTGCGACAAGTTCATTCCGAGGCTGAGCTTCGCTGACATCAAAGCCGACTGTATAAGGTCGGCACCTTCCTTGCACGTCCCAAGTGCATTTGCAGTTATTTCAACGTTGCTTGTCGGCGGAGAGAGTTAAAATCGGAGCTTTTGGCTGAGCATAATTTGCCAACTCTTGCGCCGAGACCGCGAGCGCCAGCCGCAACAACGTCGTGCGATCGCCCTCGTGATGATCACTTCGAAACACCGCCTGCTCAAGCGCGGTAAACGGATCGTAACCGGTCGAAAACGAATTCGTCTCAACGGCACTGTTTCGCTCTGTACTTCGGTCGTTATGTGCGTCGCGAACACCCGCACGAACTGCTTCTTCAAGCGCCTGCATGGTGGTCGCGCTGACCAAGAGCGCCGACTCTGCAGTCACCACACCCGCGCCCACCGCGAGGCGCTCAAGCTCAGCTAAGCCCGGCGCCAAGCCCGCCGCAGCTTTCTCGCGCACACGCCACCTCACCTCTGCCGCAGCGTCCGTCGCGAGCTCTTCGGCGTCAACGCCACGGATTCTCCGCGAGTCGAGTCCCTTGATCTGCGCTCCCAGCATCGAAGAGACCTCTCTGCGCGCGGCATTCAACAACGGCGGAAGACTCTCTCGCATCACCGCGATCGCGGCCAGAAGGCTCTCACGCCATTGTGCCTGACGCGACGCCAGCCGGTCCGTGTCTGCCAGCGCGCTCTCTGCTTGCGTCACCAAGCTCATCGCTCGGCGCGCCACCCGAAGCTGCTTCCATTGCAAACGTTGGTTGACCAAATGCTCGTCGAGGTAGGCCAGAAGCGAAGCGAATCCGCTCGCCGCCAACTTGATTTTCGCTTGGTTTTTTGCTGGCTCATCGCTATTGGGATCTTCAAGTATGAGCTGCGCCGCCAGCCCCTCACGAGTGCTCACGATCATCGCAAGCGGAGCCAGGGTCGCAAAGCCCTCACTGAGTACCCGCAGAAGCTCGGGCATCGCGCTCGGCGCGACGAGATCAATTTTGTTAAGCACTCCCAACACTGGAAGATCCGCCAGCCGCGCTTCTTCAAGCGGCGCGCTCTCAGAGCTCTTGCCAGCTTGGCGGGCATCAAAGAGCCACAAAGCCACATCTGCCATGGCAAATGCACTACGAACCGCGCGCTCGTGAGATACCTCGCCGGCGTTAAACCCCGGCGTGTCGATCAGCTCAATGCGTCCCAAGCGCGGCGCGGGCCAGGTGACCTCGACATAGTCCACACCCGCCGCAGGGTCCGCGTCCATCAATCGGCCCACCACACGAGGGGCCTCGTCGATGGTGCAGAGCACGGCGGTCCCTCGGCGGTCCACCACGCGGGCTCCGGCGTCACCATAGCGAAGCCAGTGGACCTGCGCGGTCGTTGGGAGCACGCCCATGGGTGAGACCTTGGCGCCCACCATGGCGTTTAAAAACGTGCTTTTTCCGGCGCTAAACTCACCTAGAAGCGCCACTCGAAGGGGCGCATCAAGCTCGCGTCGAAGCGCCCTGAGCTCTTGCTCAATGCGCGACAGTGCGCTCTCTTGGCGAAGCATCACTGAGAGTTCTTCAAGGTGCGACGCAAGCTGCCGGTGCCACGATTGATGACACGATTGCTCGAACATTTTTTGCGCCAACGGACGTGTTCTCTCGTCACCAAACGCTGGCTCCAGGTGCGTCCGTCCGCTCGCAGGCTGTCCGCTCTCGATCGCCAACCGCGCCGCTTTCAAAGCCAAAATGGCAGGCGCGCTTGCCCGAGTGCTGGCCTCTTGTGCCCACCTCTCGGCCACCGGCAGCGCAGAATGCAGGGCACTCTCAAGAGCCAATGGCCACAGCGCATCCGGAATGTCCCCGCCCTTGATCTCATCGAGCCCCTCGGGGGTCTCGCCGTTGCCTAGCGCAAACAATGCCTTGGCCATGGCAGCAAGCGCACCCTCCGCGTCGCTGAACACACGGACCATTCCTGCGCGGTCTCCGAGGCGCCAAAGGGCCACCACAAGGGGCGCAACTGACTCGTGGTCACCGCATACCCACGCACGCCGAAGATGTTTTGCTGCGAGCGCGCAGTTGCCTACAGCCAGCGCAATCTCACCAATCTCACGGTTCAAGCTTGAGTCTGCTGGGTCGAGCGATTCTCCCGCTCCCTCACCCTCATTCACCGCCGTCGCGCGGGTGAGAGCGCGAGCACATTGCGCGAGGTCTCCGCGCAACAGAGCGTCACGCGCCAGAATCACCCACGCGTCTCCGAGCTTAGGGTCCACGACCGTGGCGCCTCGTGCGACGGCGAGGGCAGCGCCGTATTCACGGTGTTCGATCAGCGCGCGAGAGGCCTTCACAAGCCGTTTTGCGGTGTGAGAGTCTCGCTCGCGGACCAGGGTTCGAGAGTGGTTGGCGTACATCGCGGCCAAGGGGGCGTTGCCGATCGTCGCGGCGTAGTGACTCATACATGCAAACGAAAACGCGGGCATCGCGCGCGCTGCGCTGGCGTCCGCGAGGACGGCGAGGGCTCCGGTAGCGTCGCCGAGTGCAAAGAGAGAGTCTGCCCGCAGCTGGAGGCCTCGCAAAAACAGCGGCGCCATCGCGATAGCGTTTTGCGCAAACTGCAGTGAAGACTCGGCCTCGCCAGCGGCCAAGAGCGCTTCGCCGCGCTTGACCATCCCGCTCACCTCGTCTGAGGGAGGGATCAGTGCGTCAAAAAACCGTTCAACCCGTTCAAACAACGCTGGCTGTTTCTGTGTTGGCTCTGCCACGAAAGCGAGCGTACACCGTACGGCCTCGATCGAGAACCGCTCTATGCCCCGCGAAGACATTCAACCGCCCGAACCGACATCCCCTACGGGCACCGCCGACCCCGATCCCGCCTCACCCACGGTCGAATCCGCCGCAGCGCCCGTGACCCCCAAGCCCGATGAGAGCGCCAACAGCATAGGAAAAAACGCGGCGTATACGTTTTTGGGCACGCTCGCGTCTCGCATGCTTGGGATGGTGCGCGAGTCGCTGATCGCTGCGACTTTCTCAAAAGAAGTGACCGACGTGTTTTTTGTCGCGTGGCGGATTCCAAACGCGCTTCGTGCATTATTGGCAGAAGGAGCGGCGAGCGCTGCGCTGGGACCTTCTTTTTCTGAAGCACTGAAGCACAAAGATGATCGGGTCGAGACCGATGGCCCACACCGGGGGCTTAACCTCGCGAGGCTGCGGGAGGTCATGGCTGCGGTGGGTGCGATTTCGCTGCTCGCGCTGGCGGTGGCCACGGGCATCGGGATGGTGTTTGCGCGACCCATTTTTCGGGTTGTCTCGGGAGGATTCGCTGGGGATACCGCACGATTTGAGCTTGGAGTGACGCTGCTGCGGGTGCTGTTTCCGTTTTTGTTTTTGATGGGCTGGTTCTCTCTGGGACGCACAGCTCTTGAGCGGTTGGGGGACTTCAAGACGGGCTCTGCTGCGAGCGTTTGGCAAAACGTAGCGTTTGTCGCTGCCCCGTTTTTGCTTGTTCCGTTTGCGCCCATGTTGGGTGTTGCGCCGATCACGATGATGGCCGTGGCGGCGGTGATTGGTGCCATTTTGCAGGCAGTCTATCTTCGCCCTGCGCTTGCGAAAAAAGGGCTGCTCGTCAGGCCAAAACTGCAAAGCGACCCGGCCCTCTCTGATGTGGGCAAGATCTTTGTCACGATGCTCTATGGCCAGGCGGTGTATCAAGTTAACGTGATATTGGCCGCCCGTTGGCTGTCTTCACTCGAGCCCGGTAGTGCCTCGTGGAACAGCTACGCCCAACGCCTCGCGGACATCCCGCAGGGGCTCTTCACCGTGAGCTTAGTAGGCGCCGCCGCGGTCGAGATGGAGCGGTTTGCCGTGCAAAACGACAAGCCATCTGTCGCACGAACCTTTGAGCGGACCCTTCGCATGAGCGCCTTGGTCGCCGTGCCCGCCTGTGTGTTGCTCGCGGTGTACGGAAGCGCCCTGGTGAACATTGTGTTCGCGTACGGACGATTTTCTCACGGCGCAGACGCCGCGCGCAACGTGAGAGAGGTGACGCGCTCACTTGAGTGGCAGGCGATGACCGTGTTGATGTTTGCCTTTATTCACCCCACGATTCGCATGTTTTCGTCGTTTAAAAACCGGCGACCCGTGCTGATCGCGAGCACGCTCGGGCTGCTCAGCTTTGTGCTCACCGGACCGTACTTATTAGAGCACACCGGTCACGTGGGGGTGGCGATTGCTGGCGCAATTGGCGCGCTGACACAGCTGGTGTCGCTCACGTGGATGGCCCTGCGGTGGATCCCTGTGCGTGCAATGAACGTGCTGCCTACGCTCGCTAAAATCTTCTTCGCCACAGGAATCTCAGCCCTCGTTGCGCGCGCCGCCACCCGTTGGTTGCCCGTGTCCGGACCGGGCTTTTGGCAAAAGATTCTCGCGATGGCGGTTGGCGCGGTGGTGCTGATGGTATACTTGGCGGTCGCATGGTTGATAAGAACCGAAGAGATTCAGCAGTTCGCAAAGAAGCTCAAAAGCCGCCTGCGCCGCGCCACGCCCACCCCCCAAAGCCCAGCGCCGCGCCGATAAAAGGGCCGTCTCCCCGCGCGCGATTGACCGTTGCGAGCGCCGATTTTCTGCTCGAAGCGCGCACGCATGACAGCTTGCCCACCGACGACGATGTGACCGAGATTGCCTTCGCGGGACGGTCGAACGTCGGCAAGTCGTCGTTTTTAAACTCTCTTGCTCAGCGCAAAGGGCTCGCGCGGACCTCTTCGACGCCGGGCTGCACCAGGGGGTTGATCTTGTTTGAGCTCGTGATGGGCGATGGGCAAAAGCTTCGCTTCATGGACCTGCCAGGTTACGGCTTCGCCGCAAGGGCAAGGGATGAGCGAGCAGGCTGGGGCGGGATGATCGAACGGTATCTGAAAGAGCGCTCAACCCTCCACGCCGTGGTGGTGTTGGTGGACGCCCGCAGGGGACCTCAAGAAGAAGAAGAGCAGATGCTCGAGTATTTGAGTGCATTGGAGCTTCCATGGATGCTGGTGGCGACCAAGCTCGACAAGCTCGCCAAGCATGAGCGTGCCGTCGCAATGGACGCCATGAAGCGAAAGTACGACTGCCCCGTGGTGGGAGTTTCGGCGACCGAAGGCATTGGGCGGGATGAAGCGCTCAAGACGCTGCTGGTTGTGTCGGGTTGCGACAGAGGCACGTGACACAATACCGGCACGCTTCGGCGCGTGTTGACTCATTCATTTTTGCGGTAATTTCTGTGTGAAACCGTTGACGTCATAGCGGTAGGTAGACGACAGTGGCACACCACAAATGATTTTTGGCATGCTTGCGCCGCTCACCTTGGCGGCCCTTGCGCTCGTTGCAACTCTGAATGGTTCGGCTACGCCTCCGGTCGTCTATTCTAACATTCGAATCGTCGATGTTCGCGGTGCCGCCGCGCTGGTTTCACGAGGGGCAAGCGTTTTGGATGCCCGTACGAGCAGCGCCTACGCTGCGGGGCACCTGCCGGGCGCGCAATTGTATGTGTGGTCTATGATGATGGTCCCGGGCCCCGGTCGTGGCCGTTTGCGTGAGGACTTTCAAGGGGTTGCGCACACACTCGCGACGCTCGGAGTCGACGAATCCCGGCCCACTTTGGTGTATGGATCCTCGATGGCGGGCAATGGCGAAGAGGGCCATGCGGCGTGGCTGCTCGCGTTGTTGGGCCACGCGGAGATCGCGATGCTTGATGGAGGCTTAGATGCTTGGCGCGCCGCAGGGAGGCCCGTGGTCACCAGCGTGACGAGCCCGCGAGTGGGCAAGTTTACCGCGCGGGTTCAGGCCGGAATGCTTGCCAATCGTGCGAGTTTAGACGGTTCAACCCCCGTTCAGTTGGTAGATGTACGAACCAGCACAGAGTTTAAAGCACAGGGACGGATTGCGGGTGCGACAAACGTGGACTGGCGTTTGGTGATGGATGAGCAAGGGCGGGTTCGTTCTGCGGCTCGGTTGCACGGATTGTTGAGCGAACATGGCATTAACGCTGCGCAGAAGATGGTTTTGGTCTGTTCAAATAGCGTCCGAAGCACGTTTGTGAGCGCGGTATTCAGCGGTCGCGGCCTTGTGAATGCTGCCGTTTTTGACGGTGGGATGAACGAGTGGTCTGCCGATCCGTCCGCGCCCATCGAGCGGGGATAGTGTCGCGGGCTTCGGCCCACGCAATTGCACAGATTGTCGCGGTCCCGGGGTAAGTTGGCGCATGGGCTGAAGAAGTCCCTCACGGGCGCTCGGGGTTTGATGTTATAAGCAACCCATCGTGCTCAAGTGTCCATTGTGCGGACTGCTCCTCGAACCAGGAACAACGGAATGTCCAAAAGATGGCGTTGCGATTGGCGATCCCACAGACCCCATGGTTGGGGTCACGTTGGCAAGCCGTTATCGTATTTTGTCTCGCTTGGCGCGCGGCGGAATGGCCACGGTCTATGTCGCCGAGCACATGATCATTGGACGCAAAGCAGCGATTAAAATCCTGCGGCGTGAGCTGTGCGACGACCCCATCCAACGCGACCGGTTTTTGCGTGAAGCCAAGGCATGCAACCGGATTGATCACGAGAACATTGTCCAGATCGTCGACTACGGCGAAGGCGACGATGGGCGAGTGTTTTTAGTCATGGAGTACCTGCCCGGCGAGTCGCTACATCACCGGATTGGGCGAGGTATTTTGGTTCCGCTGCGAGCGCTGGATATCACGGCACAGATCGCCTCAGGACTGGGCCGCGCGCACCAGATGGGCGTGATTCACCGTGATCTGAA
>JANNCG010000387.1:0-3406 GCA_031386385.1 Myxococcales bacterium | reverse complement strand
CCGCCTGCCGTCGCGAAGCAACAGACGCCACGCCCATTTGGTTTATGCGTCAGGCCGGTCGCTACATGACCGAGTACCGCGCTCTGCGTGAGCGCTACTCGATGCTTGAGCTTTGCCGAACCCCCGAGCTCGCTGCGAAAGTTACGCTGCAGCCAATCGCGAAAATAGACGTAGACGCGGCCATTCTCTTTGCGGACATTTTGCTTCCACTCGCTCCGATGGGAGCTGACTTTGAGTTCGCGCGTGGTGAAGGACCAGTGATTCACCACCCCATTCGGACCGTTGCAGATGCGGACCGGCTGACATTGATCGAGCCTCGTGAGTCCCTGGGTTATGTCTTGGAGACGCTAAAAATTGTCCGGGCCGAGCTGACTCCGTCAAAGACGTTAATCGGCTTCGCGGGAGCACCTTTTACGCTCGCCAGCTATCTCATTGAGGGCGGAAAAAGCACGCACTTTGAGAAAACAAAAGGCTTTATGTACTCTGAGCCTGAGGCTTTCTCCCGTCTGTTGTCAAAGCTCGCAGCGGTGACGGTGAGCTATCTGCAAGCACAAGTTGAAGCTGGCGCGCAGGCTCTTCAGTTGTTTGACTCATGGGTGGGTCAGCTTTCAGTGGACGACTACAACCACTTCGTCGCACCGCACACGAAGTCTGTGTTTGATGCGCTGAAGGAGAAAGGAGTCCCGATGATTCATTTTGGCACCGGGACCGCGAGCCTGCTGACGTCCATGCGAGACGCAGGAGGATCGGTGATCGGAGTGGATTGGAGAGAGCCCATTGCGAACGCATGGGACAGACTTGGTCCCTCAGTCGCTGTGCAGGGCAATCTTGATCCCTGTACACTTTTTGCTCCGTGGCCTGTGGTGCGTGCGCACGCAGAAAAAGTCTTGAGAAGTATCAATGGGCGTCCAGGCCACATTTTTAATCTCGGTCACGGAATCCTCCCGACAACACCCGTGGAGACTGTGCAGCGGCTCACGGACTGGGTTCACGAAGAGACACGTCGCGCGTAGTGAGCGCAATGGCAGACTCGTCGTTCGATATCGCGATTGTGGGCGGCGGAGTGGCTGGCCTCGCGGCGGCGTACACGCTGCGCACAAAATATCCTTCCTTCCGCACGGTGCTGTTTGAAGGCAGCGGACGCTTCGGTGGCCCAATTCGCACCGAACACGCCGACGGCTTCTTGCTCGAGCATGGGCCCGACGGCTTTGTCAGGAGCAAGCCCGCCGCAGAGTCCCTGATTCGCGCAGTGGGTCTCGGCGACCAGCTCATCGAGACGCAGTCCAGCGCCAGAGGGGTTCACGTTTATCGAAACGGACGTCTTTGCCGTGTGCCCGAAGGCGTATTTTTAGTCGCCCCAACCCGTATCCGTCCATGGCTGTTATCTCCCCTTGCCAGTGTGAGGGGGCGTCTGAGAGCGCTCGCTGAGGTCATCGTTCCGCGGGGCGAAGACCAAGACAACGAGAGTATCGAGTCCTTTGTGCGAAGGCGATTTGGCGACGAGGTTTCAGACCTCTTAGCGTCGTCGATCCTCGCAGGTATTCACTCTGGCGATCCGAAGCGTTTAAGCATTTCGGCTACTTTTCCTCAGCTAGTGAAGCTTGAGCGTGAGAGTCGATCGCTGATCCTTGCGCTTCGCAAGCTCGCGTTTGAGCGTCATCGGCTGGCTGCTCGCTCGGGTCCAACGAGCGCTTTTTATTCGCTTCGGGACGGCCTTCAGTCGCTCATCGATACCCTCGTCGAGACCGTCGGACCCGATGTTTGCCATCTTGAATCGCCGGTGCGGGCGATCGTTCCTGTTCGCAATGGGTGGGAAGTCACCGTCGGCAGCCTGGCGCCGGTGGTCGCAAGATCGCTCCTCGTCGCGGTCCCGCCAAGCGCCGCAGCAGAGCTGTTTTTGCCCCTGTCACGATCGCTCGCGAACACGCTCCGCGCAACGGAGACTGAGTCTTCGGTCATCGCGCTGCTGGGCTATCGCCAGAGTCAGCTTCGAAAACCGCTCAACTCGAGTGGCTTTGTTGTCGCGGGCGGTGAGGATTTGCCCATCACCGCTTGCACAATCTTGTCACAAAAATGGGCTGGGCGAGCGCCCAGGGATCACGTGATTTTGCGAGCCTTTATGGGTGGATTTCGTCAACCCCAGGCCTTGAGTTGGTCCGATAACGAGGTGCTGGATCGCGCCCGACGAGGATTTGCGGCCACGCTTCAGGTAGAGGGCGAACCGGTGCTGGCGCGGGTCGTTCGGTATCGAGAACACAGTCCCCAGTTGTCAATAGGCCACCAACAGCGACAGAATTTTGTACATCAACACCTGCGCGAATTTCCGCCTGTCGTGCTTGCCGGCGCGGGATATGACGGCGTCGGAATCCCAGATTCAATTCGCCAAGGCGTCGAAGGATCCAATATCCTACATCGGATCCTCGCGAAAGAATAAGCAGTCGCGAAAAAACCAGACAAAGCTTTCGAACGTAGAGGATGATTAATGACGGTGAACTCTCCAACACAAATGCCCAAGGTAGGCGACGTCGTCGGCGATCGGTACGTCATTCAACGACTCCTCGCTCGCGGCGGAATGGGCGCAGTCTTCGTCGCGCAGCACAACACAACAGATGCGATCGTGGCGCTCAAGGTGCTGCTCGAGAGTAGCTCCGAGGACGCGACGACACGCGCACGCTTTGTTCGCGAGGCCAAGGTTGCAGCGACGTTAGGTCACCCCGGAATCGTGAAAGTCTTTGATGCCGGCGTGGACCCAAAGGTCGGACCTTTTTTGGCCATGGAGCTGCTCGAGGGTCAAAGTCTTGACCGTGTGATCGAGCTGCAGAGCCCACCGGTCGAACAACGTTTAGGTTATGTACGTGAGATGCTTGAGGCCCTCGCCGTGGCGCATCAAGCCGGTGTTGTGCATCGAGACATTAAGCCCGAGAATTTGTTTCTCGCTTCCGATGGCGAAGGTGGCGAGCGCGTCAAGCTCCTCGACTTTGGCATCGCGCGAGTGCAGCAGGCAACGACTCAAACCGTCGATGGGACGGCGTTGGGCACCATCTATTACATGGCCCCTGAGCAGATGATGGACGCGGGGCGCGTTACAGCCGCTGCGGACATCTGGTCCGTTGGCGTGATGATTTACGAGCTTTTCTCGGACACCCTCCCGTTTGATGGCGCCACGATTCACGAGGTGGCCGTGAAGGTTTGTACAAAAACACCGACCCCACTCAATACGATTGCCCCGGCGGCGAGCCAGGCGTTGACCGATTTGGTCGCCAGCTGCCTGTCGAAGGACCCAAAAAAGCGCCCGGCAGATGCAGGCGCGCTCGCAGCGATGTTTGATGGCATCGGGATTTTTTCAAACCGTGGTCCCCGCACCTCGCTCACCCCAGCACGCCCAGTGTTGTTGAGCGCGATTACG
>JANNCG010001175.1:0-9211 GCA_031386385.1 Myxococcales bacterium | reverse complement strand
CAGCTTCACGCACTATGCTCGTCTGTGCATCTTTTCGCTCGACCAATTCTCCGGGTAGCTCGGGCTTATCCCCCGGCAAGCGAAGTACCGAAGTCTGGGTTTTTGCGCTCCGATCAACGCGAGCTTCGTCCTCAGCCGCCCTCATCGCGAGCAACGCGATAGACTGAGTGACGCTTGTGGCAGTGCCAACCTCGCTCAGGATCGCAGGCGTGGCTGGTACCGCGGGACCATCTACGACTGGCTCCATCGTTGTCTGCGTTGGCAAGTGCCTTGGGCTTGACGGATCTGCCACTGATGCCACAGTCACTTCATGAGAAGCGAGCGAGTCCACAACGGGAGGAGGCAAGCTAGGATCAGACTCAATCACGGCCTCAATCACCGCGCTCGCGTGTGTGCGTCCATCGTGCATCATCGAGACGGGGGTAGAGACGGGCGTGATGGTGGGCTCAAATCCGATCTCTGATCCCTCCGCGAGCTCTGGCGCGGGCAGGGATATCTGCGTTGCCACGTAGGACTGTACTGGCTCTTTTACGCTGATTTTTTGCAGGGACAATCGTGGTGGTGGTGGCTGTGACGACACCGGCTCATGCGCGAGCATGGCATTCGCTGAGACTGCTGGAGCGGGCGCGCTGGGTTTTAAAATGGCGGCTTGTGTCGGATCGTTTGACACCACCGAGGGCTTTTTCACCCGCCCCTCGCGAAAAGGCGCATCGGGAAGCGAGCTCGCCGAAAATCCGATCATCGGGCGCGCTGCGGTCACCGCGCTCCCAGCAAAATAATGCGCCACGATCGACGAGAGCCACCGGCCACCGGTATGCGTGACCCAGGGCTCGAGCATCGCGATGGCGTCCCCCGAAGTTGCAATCCGCTGCTCACGATCGCCCTGCAACAACCCGTCGATCACCCGCACCACTCCCTCAGGAACATCGGGCCGCAACGACTGCAGCGTAACGCGCTTGCCAAGCAGCAAATTTGAGATCACTTCCGGCTCGTTTTTACCTGTAAAAGGCCGCTGATTCGCGAACCACTCAAACGCGCTAACCCCCAGCGAAAACAAATCGGCTCGACCGTCTAGCTCCTGCGCTTTGGCTTGCTCGGGCGCCATATACGACAGCTTTCCCTTCACGACGTGCTGTGTCGTTTGGTGGATGCGGGTCCGTGCTCGGGCGATCCCAAAGTCCGTGAGCTTCAACTCTCCCGCGTATGAGACCAACACGTTGTGTGGCGACACATCCCGATGCACAACATTGAGCGGACCGCCATCGGGCGCTTTTTTTCGGTGCGCATAGTCGAGCGCAACCAAAACCTCGTGCAAAATAAAGGTCCCTACCTCCCATGGAAGCGCGCGATTGTCTTGATCAAGCGCCGCCACCAACCGCGACACATCCACACCGTGAATCAACTCCATCGCGAGATAGAACTGCCCATCCACTACGCCAAAATCGTCGATTGAGACGATGTTGCCGTGTCTCAATTGCGCGCCGGTGTTTGCCTCATCGATAAACATCTCGACGTACGCCCGCTCTTCGCAGAACTGCTTCAAGATTCGCTTGATACACACTGGCCGCGAAAACCCCGCGGCGCCCAACCTCCGCGCACGAAATACCTCGGCCATCCCTCCGACCGCCAAGCGCTCTTCAAGCAGATAGTTACCAAACTGCGTTGTCGCTGCAGCCATCGAAGACCAAAGCTACTTGAGTCCGTACCGCATTTCTACAGCGAATCTACTGCTTAGAGCCGAAGGAGTGCCTCCGCACGCTCGACCGTGTCGGCCTGCAACGCCGTTTTGTCTTTGCGCCAGCGCAAAATCCTCGGAAACCTCACCGCCAGCCCGCTCTTGTGCCGCGTCGATCGCGCAATGCCCTCAAACGCTAGCTCAAACACATGTACCGGCTCAACCACTCGAATGGGGCCATGCTTCTCCGTGGTGTGCCGACGAATCCACCCGTCGAGCTCCTGCAGCTCATCGTCGGTTAGCCCCGAGTACGCTTTGGCAAACGAGACCCACTCGCCAGTCGCTGTGCGCAACCCAAATGTATAATCTGTGAACAAATTTGCACGCCTCCCCGATCCGGCCTGCGCGTAAATAAGCACCGCGTCGAGAGTCATAGGTTGCAGCTTATGCTTCCACCAAACGCCTCGTGTGCGACCCGTGGTGTAGGGGCTATCTTTGCGCTTGAGCATCAAGCCCTCGGCTCCCACTGCGCGTGCCTCGCCGCGAAGAGTCTCCATAGACTCAACATTATGCGCTTGAAGCACGGGACTCACGCTTAAGCGCTCAAACGACTGAGCGCTCAAAAGCTCCAGTAGTTTTTCTCGCCTTGCAGAGAGCGAGAGCGTTCGAACATCGACTCCGCCAAGCTCAAGCAGGTCGTAAGCAATAATCCTTGCGGGGGCGCTCGCTAAGAGAGCCGCGCTGACTTTTTTGCGCTGTAGTCGGGTCTGCAGCACCGCGAACGGCGCAGGAGCCTTGGTCGCATCATCCCAAACAACGAGCTCCCCATCGATCACCGTTCCGTCGGGGAGGCGCCGAAGATCTGTGTGCAGGTCCGTGAACTGCGCGGTCACCAGCTCTTCACCACGCGACCAAATATAGATGTCGCTTTTTCGCTTGATAAATTGCCCGCGAATCCCGTCCCACTTGTGCTCAATTTGCCACTCTGCAAAGTCGATCGAAGTGCCCACCTCCAGTGGGTGCGCGAGCTGAAACGGATACGGCTTTGACGGATCGTCCTGGCTCTCTTTGCCCTGTAGCCGATCAAACAAACCGGCATCCGGCTGCCACTCACCGGTGAGCCCGTGTTGGACCACCGACTGCTCAATTTCGAGCGCGGTTGAGAGCGCGCGAAGCACAAGCCCTTCGGACACCCCCACACGCATCGCGCCGGTGAGAATCTTGTTTAAGACATAGCAATCATCGGACGAAAACTGGCTCCACCAACGCAGCAACAGTGTGCGCTGCAGCTCGTCATGAAGCGTCTTGTTTTGCTTCGGAAGCTGCGGGAGCACCCGCTCCATCCACTGAGCCAAAGACAGCTCATGCTCAGTCCTATCAGCCTCTTTTGCGCTCAACGCGATGCCGCTCGTCTTGAGCAACAGCGCGATGGTCTCAGCGGTGTCGCCCACGTGCTCTCGAGACTCATCGACGAGCCACTGAGGCACGCCGCTGGCCTCAACAAAGCGCTGTCTCAGCGCAGCTGGCGAGAGGATTGGCTTGCGTTTTTCAAGGAGAATATACACCGCCCACGCGGCGTCGTGCCGTGCGCTCTCGCGCAGGTACCGCTCGATCAGCGCGATCTTTTCGTTGGTCGCCTTGGCCTCATCAAGGGATCGATACAGCGCAGCAAATCTCTTCACGTGGTGTCCGTATCTCCCTCATACAAATTGCCGAGCGAGCGGGCTTGCAGACCGTGCTTGTCTGTGAGGTACCGAGCAAACGCCGATGTGGTCCCGTGGGTCACCAAGACATTGGGAGCAGTGCTCTGCAATACAGTCCTCTCAAGAGAAGGCCAATCCGCGTGATCGCTGAGAACAAATCCACGCTCATACCCCCGCCGTCGTCGATGACCCCGCACCGCCATCCAACCACTCACGAACGCCGTCTGTGGATTCTTAAACCGCTTCATCCATGCCGAGCGGTGCGCGCTTGGCGGAGCCAAAATCATCGCGCCGCCATAGTCAGCACCGTCGGCAATCGGCAGGGTAGGCAACATCGACACGCCCGCATCACGGTACAGCTGCGTGAGCGTTTGCATCGCACCATGAAGGTACACCGGTCGATCGGTGTGCTTCAGCAGCATCGCAAGAAGCCGCTGCGCTTTGCCAAATGCGTAGCAAAATACCAGAGTCGGTGTCTTGGTCTCACCGCTTGCCCACTGAAACAAATCCGCTACCACCTCGGCCGGATCATCCCAAGCATACACAGGCAGCGCGAAGGTCGCCTCAGTGATAAATGTCTCACACGGGACTGTCTCAAAGGGTAGGCAGGTGGGGTCGAGATCGCGCTTGTAGTCGCCAGAGACGACCCAGACACTCTCTGCAGACTCAACCCGAACCTGGGCAGAACCCAGAACATGCCCCGCGGGATGAAAGCTCAACCACACACCGTTGCGCTTGAATTTTTCGCCGTATTCGTGCGCTCGAAGGACGGCTGTTGGACCCAATCTGTGCTGCAAAATAGCGAGCGAATCTCGCGTGCAGTGATACTCTTTGGCCCCCAGCCGCGCGTGGTCTGCGTGCGCATGGGTGATCACTGCGTAGTCCACATCTTGCGATGGGTCGACGAAGAAATCCCCCCGCTCACAGCGAAGCCCCGCCTCGTGTGAGGTGATCAACTGTAGTTCTCTCATGAGATGGATTGGGCTCGAACAGTGGTCATGGGGTTGTTGGGGGTGATGAGTTCGTTTGTGGGTTGCGAAGCCAGCTCGCCCACTGCTCTGCGGTCATCCCACGTTGAGCACCCGTGGCGGGCTCGCGCGTAGTCTGAGCGATGACACGCTCGGTGGCAGGATCGAGGACCACATAGGCGGCAATCGCGTGGACATTGTACCGTTCAACCAGGGCGCGATGTGAATCCCAGCGGCGGACGTTGATGCGTACACGCTCATAGCTTTGCCCCAGCACCGAGGCAACAGGCTCTTGCTGCTCGAGCTCAGTCATCGCGCGGCAGTCCGCACACCACGGAGCGGTGAACTCAAGAAGCACTCGAGTATGGCGCTCACGACCGCACTGAAGTGCCGTCGCGACCCGACTGCGAACGTCAGCCTCAGTGCGCTCTGCCCACAGCTGAGATCTCGGCTCTGCCAGGGGTCCACAGCGAGTGTCTCGTCGACACCCGGACGCCAGCACCCACACGGACAATAGACCTAACAACCAATAGCGCTTCACCGCAGGATCACCGACAGAAGGCTAGCATTGCTGCGTCATTTCGGATGGTCCAATTTGGCGCAGTTGCGCAAATTTGAACCACCTTCGGGCCTGCACTTGCCGCTCGATCGGGTCGAGTAATCCTGCAAATAGTCAGGTCATTTGCAAGTGATCGGAGCGTGGCATGAGTTGTGAAACAAGACTGAGCATTCCGAACAAACAACGGAAGCTAAGGAGCCATCACATGAGTATGACCGTGAAGTTTTGGGGCGTTCGAGGAAGCTGTGCTGCACCCGGGACCGAGTTCGCCACGATCGGCGGCAACACGCCCTGCGTCGAGGTCCGCGCAGGATCAACAACGCTCATTCTCGACGCCGGAACGGGCCTCCGCAAGCTCGGTCAATCTCTCATTGCGCGCAACCCTCGGGTGGATGTCACGCTGCTGCTCTCTCACGTGCACTGGGATCACATTCAAGGGCTCCCCTTCTTTGCCCCCCTGTATATGCCCACTACACGCATTCATGTCGTGGGTGGAGCCAACCCCATGCCCCTGCGCGATTGCCTGCATCGACAAATGAGCGCGCCGAATTTTCCGGTGGATCTGCGAGACATACCGTCGACGTTGACGTACTTCGAGATGCGCGATCAACAAAAAGCCGTCTTCAAAGACGCAGAGGTCACGGCAGTGAAGGCCAACCACCCCGATGGCGTGTACGCCTACCGTATCGATCACGGCGGACGCTCAATTGTGTACGCCACCGACACCGAGCACTACTCGTGTGTGGACAAACGCTTAGTGAACTTGTGCCGCGACGCGGATCTGTTGATCTATGACACCCAGTACCTTCCCGAAGAGTATGCAGGCGAGCGTGGAATGTCTCGCGTGGGGTGGGGCCACTCAACTTACCAAGCCGCGGCCGAGCTCGCAAAGGCAGCAAATGTGAAGCAAATTGCTCTGTTTCATCACGACCCAGACCGCACCGACGAGGCGGTCCTGCAGATTGAGTCTCGTGCACAAGCCTTGTTTGGGCGCAGCTTCGCGGCGCGAGAAGGCGAAGAGATTGTCTTGGCAGAGCGCGCAAAACCGGCCACGGATTCAATTGTAGCAGCTTAGAATCGAGGCAAGTTTGCTAGACTCCGCGCGAGTGCACGAGCAATCGCACAAGTTGTCGCTGCTGTTAGAGCTCAGCTCAATGCTCGGACGCGAGGTTGAGCTTGATTCGCTTCTCGCGTTGTTGTCGACACGCATTGCCGAAGCCCTTCGCGCGGAGCGTGCGACACTGTACTTGGTCGACGGTGAGACCAACGAGCTGGTCTCACACGTCACTACGTTGCCTGAACTCGGCCAGATCCGCCTCGCGCCGGGCAAAGGAATCGCCGGGTACGTGGCTGAAACGGGTGAGGTCGTCAACGTCCACGATGCCGCTCAGGATCCCAGACATTTTGCAGGTGTTGATCGCAAAACAGGCTTTCAGACCCGCACGCTTTTGACCGCCCCCATTCGTGATTCGCGCAAGGCCATTCGCGGGGTTGTGCAGGTGCTAAACAAACAAGACGGAGCTTTTACGAGCGAGGATGAGGCCTTTTTGCTCGCACTCGCCGGTCAGGTCGCGCAAGCATTAGAGGGCACCACGCTCAGACCACTTACCGGATCCCCAAGGGGTGTTGCCTTGCGAGGCCCCTTCAACCACATCGTGGGCGCCAGTGACGCAATGAGGGTGGTCTACGAGCACATCACGTTGGCTGCGGCGACAGACGCGACGGTGCTGTTGCGTGGCGAAACGGGAGCCGGCAAAGGCCTGTTCGCCCGCGCGATTCACGCGAACTGCAAGCGATCAGCGCACGAGATGATCACGGTGGATTGCACAACGCTGCCGCCTACGCTGATCGAGAGCGAGCTGTTTGGACATGAAAAAGGCGCCTTCACCGGCGCGGATCGACGCGCAGTTGGCAAGGTTGAGCGCGCGCACGGAGGCACGCTTTTTTTAGACGAAATCGGCGAGCTACCTTTTGTGATGCAAGCGAAGCTGCTGCGCTTACTTCAAGACCGCGTGTACGAGCGGGTCGGAGGACGAGAGACGCAAAAGACCGACGTGCGGATCATCGCGGCGACGCACCGAGATCTTGAGCGAATGGTCGCAAAGGGTGAGTTTAGGCAAGATTTGTTTTATCGTCTAAAAGTTGTTGAGATTCTCATCCCTCCGCTGAGAGTCCGGGGAAGTGACGAGATTTTGCGCATCGCAGAGCATTTCTTGGCGATGTACGCACGCAGGCACGGGCGCGGCGATTTGCAGCTCTCTTTGCAAGCGCGAGCAGCGCTGTGCGAGCACTCTTGGCCCGGCAACGTGCGCGAACTTGAGCACTCCATTGAGCGAGCGGTCGTCCTTACCACAGGCTCCACGGTCGAGACTGAGACGCTCGGCCTGCCCACTCATAGCCCACCCTCACTTCGTCCCGACGCCGTGATGACAGACAACGACTTTCACGCTCCGATGGGACTCACGCTGCAAGAACTCGAACAAAAATACATCCAAGCCACACTGAAGCAAGCGCAAGGCAACCTCAGTCACGCCTCCAAATCACTGGGAATCGCCCGCAACACCATCAAACGCAAGACCTAGAACTGTCCAGCAACATGACCCCATCAACGCCCCCGACGACACTCCCGATTCGCATGGCCATCCTCGGCACCGGCGGCATCGCCGAGCAGTTTCTCGCGCCTGCACTTTCGCAGACACCCAACGTGTCTCTATGGTCTGTCCTCTCTCGTGACGTGCGCAAAGCGTCAGAGTTTGCGTCACGACACGGTGCCCGTTCGCCCACTCCTGCGTACGATTCGCTTGATAAATTGCTGCAAGATCCTGCGCTTGATGCGGTCTTAATCGCCACACCAGATAAGCTCCACGCCAGTCAAGCGATCGCAGCGGCCCGCGCGGGCAAGCATGTGTTTTGCGAAAAACCCATGGCGACCTCTGTGCTCGAGGCGTACGCAATGGTCGAGGCTTGTGCGCAGGCGCAGGTCTCACTCGGTGTCGCTTACCACCTCCGACATCACGCGGGACACAAACTGCTGGTGGAGCGTGTGCGAAGTGGATCCATTGGTAGGGTGCGACATGTTCGTGCACAATGGACCTATCCTGCGGCCGACGCGAGCAACTGGCGGGCAAGCAACGACGTGGGTCGCTGGTGGGCTTTGGGTGGCGTGGGGACCCACTGCCTGGATATGGTCAGGTGGATTCTCACTCCCACGGCGGGGGATGTCGTGACCTTGAAGGCGCTCACCTCAAGCCCAAGGTTTCACTCAAAGCACGAAGAGATCGCGTGCATCAGTATGGGGTTTAACGACGGGTCAACGGCTGAGATTTTTGCGAGCGTGCTCTTTAAGTCCACACGTCGTGTCGAGATCTTTGGAGACAGCGGCTACGCGACCGCAGAGCACACGTTGGGGCCTCGCGGCACCGGAACCATCACACTCAACGATGAGGTTTTAAGTTATGAGCCCACTGACCCCTACGTCGGCGAGCTCGAAGATTTTGCCCGCGCGGTGCGCACTAAGACTCTCGCCGCAGTGGATGGGCGTGAGGGTTTTCGCAACGTCGAGTTACTGTGCGCGGCGGTGCCGGCGACGTAGAAATACCCCTGCAATTGCAGCAAATCCGAGCCAACTGTGCGCGCCGAGGGGGGGGGTCGTAGCGCCTAGGACCCCGGTGCGGCACTGGCACCCCATGGGGTTGGTCATGGGATTTCGCGCGGGGTCAAACGCCCGGTCCTCCATCGTCAACTGCGCCTCGGGAACCACCGAGATCATCGCAGTCGCGGCGACCAAGTATCCCTGTGAGTCGCGCACGTCCACGCGGACCGAGAATGACGCTCCCATCGCTGGGGCGCGCACGACGTACGGGGCGACGGGCATCCATTCGGTGTCGGGGGTTCCGTTGTAGTCGGTGTCCCAGCGCATGCGAAGGTCGGCGGCGGGCCCGTCATCGGTGACCATCAAATCGAGCCGCGCACTCCCCATTGGTGCCATGCGCGCGGGGGCTCGAAGGACAATGGTTGGAGGTGTTCCGGTTAACGGGGTGAGTCCCATCGCGGCGGCGATATCGAGCTTGCCTCGACCGGTGTTATTGCGGCCCGTGACGGGCGCAAACGCGTCATTGCGTGCGTGATCGAGCAGCATGGTGCGGATTACGCCAGGCGCCGCCATGGGGTTGATCTGGCGCAAGAGCGCGACCGCAGCGGCGACGTGAGGCCCGGCGCCAGAGGTCCCTCCAAAGGGGTCGTACGAAGCTTGACCCATGCGTCCTGCGAGCATTGAGGTGGTGCTCATGGGGTTGTCAGGTGCGGC
>JANNCG010001206.1:0-2376 GCA_031386385.1 Myxococcales bacterium | reverse complement strand
TGGTACTCGAAGCCAGGTCGTGGACTGGGTTCACGCGGTTGGCTCCGTCTAGATCTGGACAACGGAGCTGTCGTGGAGTTGCCCTCCACAAGTCGGGTGTACTCAAACGGAAGCTCAGTTGTCTTAGAGCGCAACGTCGCTGCATTTCAACCCGGCTTGGCCATCACAAGCGACTCTGGGACCAACCTGTTTGCGGTCAACGAGAGCACCGGGGCGGTGGCGCCTACCACGTTCTGGACGGGCTCGCTCTCGTTTGGCTTCGCTGTGGGACAGAGCCGAGTGGCGTTTCGCACAACGGTTGAGCGCGCGGACGCTGGGATGCCAACGATGGGTTGGGTGAGCGCTTCGCTGCCTGCGGGACCAAGCGCTGTGCTCCGAAGATGTGCGCGGGGCACGGGACTGTTTGTCACCATGCTCGACGCTGTCCAAGACGAAGCTAACGTCTACGTCATCGCAAATGACCTGCAAAATGGCCACCGAATCTTGTCGGTACCCTACGCGAACTGAAAGACCAACAGCGCAAACTGCTCCAGATGGTTTGTGAGGTAACACGAATTGCAATTTCGTAACACGAGACTTTTTGCATGTGTTACCACCCGTCCATGCCGCACCCAACACGACCCCTTCGATCCCGGATAACACGCTTGTGCTCTGGGAGTCTCGTGCTCGTTTTGGTGCAAGCGCCTCGTAGAGCGTGGGCGCAGGACGCCGGGACGCGCGATGGGTCGGTTGGGTCCGTCGATGCCTCAAGGCAAGCAGACGCCGACGGGGGCACAGATGCCTCTGTGCAGTCAGCGGCGGACAGCGACGGGGGCTCAGTCGGCGCGCTTGATGCCTCAGCGCCAGTCGATCATCCACACGAGCACTCGCACGACACGCTGTCGAGCAGTGACGCCGGAGTGACCCACACGATGGGCGACGCCGCGCACATGCACGTGCACCAAGCGCATCACGAACACGATGAGCACGATGAGCTTCATGTTCACCCCACGCCGGTGCTACGCGCACCCACTCCCAACGCTGAGCCGCCCGAGCAGACCGTGACCGTCCGCGCCGATCGACCCTTTTCGACGGCCTCGGCGGTGGCTGTGCGCGAGCGTGACTTGGCGTCGCGGCCGAGGTTTCGCCCAGCGGATCTGTTTGAGGTAGCCCCGGGTTTGATGGTGGTGCAGCACGCCGGAGGCGGCAAGGCAAACCAGTATTTTCTCAGGGGATTTGACGCGGACCACGGGACGGATGTGGCGCTGAGTGTGGATGGGGTTTCGTTTAACGGCGTGTCGCATGGGCATGGACAGGGCTACGCCGATCCGCATTTTATTATCCCCGAGCTCATTGAGCGCGTGGATGTGCAAGAGGGCCCATACTTCGCGACGTCCGGAGATTTTGCCACCGCCGGTGCGGTCGATTTGCGCCTTCGCCGGACCGTCCAGCGCAGCTCAGTGACGCTCGAAGCAGGACGGTTTGGTCACTATCGTTTTTTAGGCATCGCGCGCACAGACGTGGGGCCGGTCCGGGGATACGTCGCGGGCGAGCTGGCGCACACCGAGGGGCCGTTTATCAACAGCCAAGACTTCAATCGCTTTAACATTGTGGGGCGATGGACGGCATCCCTCTCGCGCAATGTAGACCTCTCGCTCACCCTAAACTCCTACGCCGGCGCGTGGAACGCCTCGGGCCAAGTCCCCTCTCGGCTCATTGATCAGCCCTATCTTGGCAGAGTGTTCACTCGGTTTGACTCGATTGATCCCTCCGAAGGCGGCCAGTCTGAGCGTCACGCTGTCATGGCTGAGCTTCGCGCCAAGGCCAACGACGGCAGCGAGCTCAACGTGATGTTGTACGCGGTGAACCAACGGCTGAGTTTATTTTCGAACTTCACCTTCTTCGCCAATGACCCCATGCGCGGTGATCAAATTGAGCAAACGGACGCGCGCAACACGGCGGGATTCAAAGCCACCTATCGGGCGCACCAGCACATCGGGAGTTGGCGCTTTGAGACCCTCGCCGGCGCGCAGCTTCGCTATGACGCGATCGACAATGGGCTGCGTACCTCACAGCTCAGGGTGCGCACCGCCACAAGCAATCACTCGCTCATCCGTCAAGCGTCCATGGGGATATTTGCTCAAGAAGAAGTGCAACCCATCAGCTGGCTTCGCGTGATTTTGGCCCTGCGTGCGGACTTGTTTAACTTCAACGTGGAGGATCAAGGGACCGGCGTGATGCCTCCGGATCCGACACGCACGGGGGTACGACAAGCGGGGATCTTGAGCCCAAAGGCCACGCTCGCTTTTACACCCGTCACAAACCTGGATTTTTATCTCAATTATGGGTCGGGGTTTCACAGCAATGATGCACGGGGTGTGGTTCGCGCGATGCAAG
>JANNCG010001172.1:0-1995 GCA_031386385.1 Myxococcales bacterium | reverse complement strand
CTCATGTTGTGCGCCTCCTGCGCGCGCACGCAATGGAACCCCGATTATCTCAAACGCGCACGTCGTGCACGGGCGAGGACGTACTGTGAAACGCGTTCGTTGGGGGACCGCTTACCCAGGTTTGTACGGTCCTGGCACTGTGTGAAAAATCCAATCAATCGAATATGTTAGAATCAGTATTTGATTCCGTTTGCACTCTACGCGGAACAGCTTTTGCTCGTCGGTGGGGGGAGTCACCTCCAGTTCATGCTCAGTCCAGTGGACCGGCCCAGAAATCCACTCTGGAGAATTGCAACCAAGCTTTAGGTACGTTGACTCGTCAGGGCGCCATAGGCGAATGACAAGAGAGCAGTGGCTAGGGGTCAATTCTTCAAATTTACCCAGACTGCCCGACCAACGACGAAGTGCACGGTTGCAAATTGTCGCCTGTCGAACATCGTGTGCGCGCGTGTCGAGCGCAGTTGGAGGCGTCCATTGAGGCTTCATCGAAAATTTACTCCTACGGCGTGGTGTCCGTTGAACATTAGAATGGTGAGTCGATTGCCCCGCCATTTAGGTAGAATGTCGTTTTAGCCAGAAGATGGGGGTTGCTGACAATCGTAAACAACTCAGCATTCGTCATGTTTTGAGAACCAAAACCTCTCGCACCGGCCCTTGCAGCTTCTCTTGGGTTGCCGAGCCCATCTAAGGCGAAGTGAATATGTCGTGTTCGATAGGCTGCTTGGGTGAAAGCCTGTGGTGCATTGGTTCGGATATTTCGCCTCGTAATACCGGCTGCGTTCCAGCCACGATACCAGGACGACCCAGTGACGTTCGCGATTCCGCGACATCCCTGAGTCGGACTCACGAGGTCGAGACCGAGCGCAATGTCAGCTCGGGTACTCCATTGAGATTGTGGACCTGTTCGCGGCGAGTTTGGGGTGTTTGTTGGGAGCAGAATGGGACGCGCTGATGGTCGAATTCGCGGTCCTGCTGCAGTTTGGGGCGCATTTGAGACTCCTGACGTCGATTGATTCACCTGACTCACTGCTTGCCCGGTAACTGCGCCAGCGAGTGCTGCGCCACCCGCCCGAGCGAGCCCACTTGGTCCTTGCGGCCCCTCGGGTTCACCCTGTTGGCTTGCGGCCGGATCAGCAGGGGCGGTTGCATCTGCTGGCGTGCCATTTTCGTCGCTTGCCTCGACAATGGGCATCGCCGGAAGCACGGTGCTAAGCACGGCCATGACGCCGGCGCTTCCGACCACAATTGCCCCAAGAACGATCGCCGAAGCGATAGCTTCGCCCGTGACCGAAAGCGTGGCGGTTGCGGCTGCGACTGCACCGGGTGGGATGGCAATAGTGGGTAGCTCCCACGTAGTCGTGGAGCCGACAATCACGGTTGGTCGTGGAACGGCACCGGTCACCTCAAATGGTTGGCTACATTGAAAGAGTCTTGGCGTGATCCACCGACCCGGTGGGTCTTTTTGAGAGGTTGCTGCGGCGGCCGGCAACGTCGCTCTCCCATTGCGATCAATGTACGAAATCGGCGAGTTAAACGCATACCCATAGCTCTGCAGATTGCGCGGCTCGCCCACGCCTTCGCCTGCCATAAACTCTTCAAGCGCGGGATCGCGGCTCATCCACCTGCCTTCGCGCGGATCTAAGTAGCGCGCACCGACGTACATAAGGCCCGTCTCGCGATCACGTTCAACGCCGCTAAAGTGATAAGCGGCTGGATCTTGCCCCGTGCGTTGCTCGACCCAGCTCTCGCCAAACGGGAGGCTCTCCAGATGCTCGTGCACCCCGCCGGTTTTGTCCGTAACGTAGTGCGCACCCCCCAAGTGGTTTGCATGCAACCAATACTCGTTGTCCGCCGCGGGAGCGCCACCGGGCTGCGTAACGATGGACGTCACGCGGGTTCCGCTCACGAAGATGTGCTTGGTGATCTCGCCGCTCGCGTTCACGGTGATGTACGCGTTGGGGTACGCCGTGGTCCCAAACTCACCGGCTCTGTGGC
>JANNCG010001092.1:0-6536 GCA_031386385.1 Myxococcales bacterium | reverse complement strand
CTCCTGGAATCTTCTTCACCCAGGGCGAATCCCTCGCTCCGTATCGAGACTCAAGGCTTGGGTTTTCTCGCGTTGAGAACCGCTCTCTGTCTGCCCGTGAGGTCACCGAGGTGGCTGTTCGCGAGTTAGCTGCGAGTGTTTCACTTGGAGAATCGCAGACGTTTTTGTGGGCTCACTACTTCGACATGCACGAGCCTTATGCCGGAGTGGGGTCCACCGAGCGGGCGCGGTATGAGTCCGCAAGCGGAGCGGTAGACCAAGCCGTTGCGGAGCTTATTCACTCCGCGCGCGTCAATCACGGTGGCCGTTGGGTGGTGGTGTTTACCGCAGATCATGGCGAAGAGTTTGGCGAGCACGGGGGGAGCTATCATGGCAGCGCGTTGTTTGATGAGCAGGTGAGGGTTCCGCTCGTGGTGAGCGTGGACGGCGTGCAGACCCGTGATGTTGAGACGCCGGTGAGCCTGATCGACGTGGCCCCGACGATTTTGCGACTGGTCGCGAACAACGTAGACACGCGGGTCCGTGGCCGTGACCTCCGGGCGATGATGCTTGGGCGCGAGGTGCCCGTTGTTCCTGTTTTTTCAGCGGTAAACACCAAAGCGATGGTGGTGCGATGGCCCTACAAGCTCCTCACGGACCTCCGGTGGAACACCCAGTCACTCTTTTGCCTCAACGTCGATCCCAACGAACTTCAATCCCTCGGTTCGCAAGACCCCATCACACGCGACTCACTTGCGGATCTGATCTCTTCTTGGACCCACACCGTGGGTGGCGTCACCCGTGTGATAGACTCTCAGTCTGCGGCGATCGCTGTTGCGACGGTGCTCGATCAACAACAGCCAGAGCTCGCTCGCGTCGCCGCCCTCCAATCGCTTCGCGAGGTGCGCAACGTTGAGTGGCTTCGAGCGCTGCGACCAGCCCTTCGCGATTCGTCGGAGGCGGTCCAGCGGTGGGCCGCGGTAGTTCTCGGCGGCGTCGCAGATCCAGAGGCAGAGCGTCCGCTGGCTCGCTTGGTCGACGACGACTCTCCCCAGATGCGCATATTGTCTGCAATTTCACTGGCAAATTACGACAACCGTGCGGCCCTGCCGGCGCTGCTGTCATCACTCAGCGCGGTGGACGAAGAGCTCGCTCACCCCATCCTGAGCGCGATCGCGAGGGTGGGACGGGGCGATTCTGCTGCCTGCGCCGCAGTGCTGAGCGCGCTTGACGACAACCACCTTCGGTTTCGCGCCGCGCTCACTGCCGGAGGCGTTTGCGGTGCTTCAGCGGTTGCACCGCTCGCGAGGGTTGCCCGTCAGGATCGGGCCAGTGATGTGCGGGCTTGGGCCGTCGCGGGCCTCGCGCTGACCCATTCAGCGGGCGGTCGCGAGGCGATCATTGAGCGACTTGCGCATGATGAGAGTGCGCAAATGTTTGCCGCGAGCGCCTTACTCATGCCCATTGGGATGCCCTTTGAGGGCCTGTGGTGGGACGCGCGCGACTCCGCTCTCACCGCACACCTTCGGTGCCACCGCGAGGACACCGACTCTCCTTGGGTCGAGCTCAACGCGCTATTGTGCGAGCTTCCCGCCAACGCGACCGTGGCTCTACACGCTTCTGCATTGCAGGGGACTCGAGCGACTCGATGGTGGCTTCGTGCTGCTGGAGACGCTCCGATCAGCCTGGTCCTAAACGGCCGTGAGATCGCGCACTTTGTGCTTGAGCCCCGCGCGCGGGAGTGGCGCTTCTCGGTTGCTTCAGGTGCGCTTTTGGCAGGAGATAATCACTTGGGTTTTGTCAGCTCGAGGCCGTTTCGATTGGGGCACATCCTCGCCCTTGAGTAGTCCCTGACACCTAAGGTCTCCGCGCGCAGCGCGTGGTACTTCTATGCTAATGTTTAGGTTGTGAAGACTGTCATCACGCCGCCGTTTTGCCCCCTGTGCGGATCTGATCGTGAGCTCATTGGGGCCAAGTGCGAGAAGTGCAGCGATCCCGCGCGCGAGTTGGCGTGGGTTATTCAATCGCCAAACGGGCGAGCGGACGCAGTGGTCGGCGCCATCATCATGTGGATTTTTGCAGTCTTTATGGCCGTCGCCGTGATGGGCCTGTCCTTTGGTCTTCGCAACCCCGGTTGGTTTGGCCGTCTTTGGTGTGGCGGCTGGATGATTGTGCTCTCGGGCTTAGGCGTGTTTCTGGTGTGGGGAGGCGTTCATACCTTGGTCGAGGCGTTTTCGACCCGCGCGTGGCGCTTTGAAGAGCCTTCAATCGAGGCTGGCGGGAGCGTCTCGCTGGATCGCAAGAAGCAGTGGTTTGCCAACGGCTATCGACAGGTGCTCAACACCGTTGAACCCCACCCACTCTGGGGCTCCATTCCATGGACCTCGGAGGTGATTGCGCGCGTGGGCTCATGCCGCGAGGGGCTGACACCACAGTCAGCGGACCCGGCCGTGATCCAAGAGCTGGACGCGAGCGCCCTTCTTGCGTTTGCGCTGTTGCGGCTCGGCGCTCAACGGAGCATTCGGGTCACCAGCCACGCGTCCAAGAGCTGGTATCGCGCACCAAACCAGAGCAATGATCACTCAGAGATTCAGTGGATCTCGCTGCAGTTGCTCTCTGCAAGCACAACGAATCCGACGGTTCTCGAGCGGGCGATTCTCGACACTCTCATCGCTCGCCAAGAGCCCGCTGTGATCGTTGAGCCCAGCGGAGATCGCTCGGATCCATACCGCTCTCAAGTAAGCTCAAGCGATGGCGGCACTCGCACGACGCTCTATGAGCTTGGCCAAGCCTTGGTGTCCGCAGAGTCGCCGTCGGTGGTGGCAAAGGTGGTCTTGTTGAGCGCGAACCAAGAACAGATGAGCGAAGGTGAGCAGGCTGCGACGGCGGACGTGACCGATATGAGCTTTATCGAATCGGACCGCGAGACGGTGTCACTGTTCTTGAAGATGTGCGAGCAGACGATTTTGGAACACGAAGACGAATACTATCCCGATTGACGACGGATGGCGCTGAGCAACGCAGGGAACGCTAGTCTTGTCGGACGAGCACAAACCAGTTGTCCATGTCTTTGCCAGCTCGAGCTGCCCGGCCAATGGTCACGTGCTCGCTCACGCGGCGCAGATAGTCCTTGGTCCCGTTGTAAATAAAGCGCGAGAGCTTCGCTGAATTTGGCAAAATCTTTGGCCATCCTGACGGCAGTTTTGCGTTTGTTGGCGGGACGGCTGTGTAGTCAATAACCACCTCGTTATCGCCGTAGTTGTGCGCGAGAAAGTATCCCGGACCCGTCACGGGCTTCATCACTTGTTCGTTGTATCCCCAGAGTTCTTCAGGCTCCGTAGCACCGTTGTCCGGGCCTGGTCGACAGAAGCGTTTTTGAAACGTAGTAAACAGCAGGAGCGAGTTTTTTCCGTGGTGAATCACTGGGTGCGAGAGCGTCTTGCCGTCCGCGACCATGTCCTGAACACGCAACACCATGCGATCTTTCACCGCATCAAAGAGGACGGCTTGTTGCTTTGCAGTAAGTGCCAAAACAGCGTCCGTTCGCTCTTCGTGGGACATCTTGTTGAGCGCCTCGGTGAGGGCGCCCACATCGAGAGTTGTCGCGGTGGCGGAGGCAAAAAAACGATCCAAATTCATATCGCGCGAAGCGTACGCCTGTGAGAGAAAAATGATATGAGTTTTGTGAATTCCAGCCCATCGAAGAGCGATGAACCGAAAGAATGACCCTGCAAAATCCACCTAAGCTCATCATCTTTGATCTCGATGGTACTCTCCTAGATTCGGTGAGCTCGATTGCCGATTCGATGAACGCGGCGTTGGCGGCAGCTGGACTTCCGACACATCCAACGGTGCGCTACTTTGAGTTTGTGGGGGACGGGGTCGAGATCCTCGCGCGGCGTGCGAGTGCTCGATCGGTTGCCTCAACCAGGGCGCCTGCGGACGATCCCGAGTTGGAGGCGCTCGTTGCGCGCTATCGGCAAGAGTACGCGTCGCGTGAGCTCATGGCCGAGCCGTACCCTGGCGTCCTTGACGCGCTACGTGCGTGCGCTGCACGGGGCGTCAAGCTGGCGATTCTGAGCAACAAACCTGACGCGAACTCTCGACGGATCGCAGACCATCTGTTCGCAGGAGTCTCGTTTGTGAGCGTGTGCGGAGAGCGCGACGGCGTTGCGCGAAAGCCGGACCCTCAGGCGGCGCTCAGTATCGCGCAGCAGCAGGGAGTCGCAGCAGACGCGTGCTGGTTCGTTGGCGACACGTCCGTCGATATGCGGACGGCGGTCGCGGCAAAAATGCATCCGGTGGGTGTTTTGTGGGGCTTTCGCGGCCGTGATGAGCTGCTTGCGCACGGGGCGCAGGCGCTCATTGCGCATCCGTCCGAGCTCGTCACTCTTTTCTAAAGCAGATTTTTTACGGCCATTGCGACGTTTGCCGGCGAGGGCAAAGAGGCCTTCGCGAGGGCTCTGCAAAACACCGTTGGCGAGCTGTAGCCAAGCGCGACGCAATAGGGCGTTCAACGTCCGCCACTGCAGCCGCGCGAGCGAGAGATGGGCATCAGGGGAGGCGTCACAATCACTGCACTGAGATCGCGGTGTTGGTCCACTGCGCCGGGCTCAAAACACCGCACGCGACGAAACACCATGGGGTCGTTGACGGCTCGGCCTCCGTCGTTGTTGACGCTCTGAAACTCTTGAATCGCTGAGTCAATGACCCCGCTAAAGTTATCTGGGTTGTAGCTCTCGTGGGTCCCGCAGTGAAGCGCGACCAAGCGATAGCTGCTTGAGCCAAACGCGATGGCCTGCCCATTGATTGTCCCCGTCGCGGGCATCTCGACGGTGTAGTCCCGGTGTGGCCTTGCGCAGGGTGGAGGCTCGACGTCTTGCGCGGAGGCGTACCACAACCGAGCGACGATTCGTCCCGTGAGTGTCAGCGCGCGAGGTGCGGTGCGGTGCACGTCGAGGGTGACGGCAAACCAGTTTCCGTAGCGGACCTCAAATTTTTTGCCGCGCCACTCGCCCTCAACAGGATCGTCGCAGTGTGCCGGCGGCGGCAGGCGGGCGCGCTGCTCTTCAATCGAAGCGGGCGCGGCGGAGGCAAATAACACGACGCCGGCGACAGAACTCACAGCAAAAATGTTCACGAATCGCTGCAACTTTCGGGGTGTAACAGTTCGTGACGGTTGGGTGACGTTTGTGTAACATTGCTTCATGAAGAGACTTCGCCTTCTCACAACCCTTGCAGCCTCGCTCGCGCTCGCCGCTCAGTGCGGAACGGATCCTCCTTTGAATGATGGAGGCGACGTGACGTCATCAGATGCCAACGTCGATGTCCCCTCAACGATGAACGATGTTGCTTCTGAGAGCAATGGCGATGTCGCAAACCCGGTTGATGTGCAAAATCAGGTGTGCAACGCACCCATGGCGCTGACTGAGGGCACCGCCCCCGTGGCGTTTGACCCCATGATGCTCAGCCCAACACGTGCGTTTGCGGGACGCTCAGTTGGCGGGCAGGTCCCACAAAACCCCAGCGCCCTGACAGAGTACCGAGACGGCGACATCATTTTGGCCAACGATCGCGTGGCTGCGGTGATCGAGACGGCGCGACCCTCTGCGGGATACGACCCATGGGGAGGAAAGCTCCTCGGGCTCACGCTTGTGCGCAATCGAGCGCTGGTGGATCCGGCGGACTTTAACGAGGCGATTGTCACGCTGGGGCGATTTACGCTGCAGACCACAGCCGTGGGCGTGATCAACGATGGGCGCGATGGGCGACCGGCGATCGTGCGTGCGATTGGTTTGACCAAACCTGTTCCATTTATTGACGAGTTCGCACGACCCATCGCGGGGCAGCCGCTCGGAGACTTCGTCTCTGCGTTTGAGTACGTCTTAGCGCCCGGCGTTGAGTACATAGACATGTTCATGTTGGTGAACCATCAACGCACGAACATGACGACGATTGATCTCTCTTTGCATGCGTTTTTTCAGCGATATCGAATGCCTGGATACACCGATGGCGTGGGCTTTGACGTCAACGGAAATGCTGCCAAGCCCTACATCGGTTGGATCAATGACGCTGGCGCTTCGTATGCGTGGTTTGACGCCAACACCACGATCTCGTCCTTTTTGAGTGTCTCGGGTTTTGACGCTTTTCAAGCAACAAACTCCATCGAACTCGCGCCCTGTACGCAGGTGCGACGACACATGGCGCGGATCGTGGTCGGAGGCTCAGGCGTTGATGGGCTTAACTCTGCCATTGCTCGCACTCGGATGCAAACACAGCGCGAAATCCGTGGAAATGTTCTAGACGGAATGGGCGCTCCTGCGGTCGGCGCTCGCGTCCATGCAACGCTCATGGACGGTACGACATACGTCACGCGTGCACCGGTGGACGCCATGGGCAACTACGTGTTGCACGTGCCGACTGCCGCTGCGGTGCGTCTGCTTGCTTGGCGCGGAGGCGATGGCGCAAGTCCTACGATGGATGTGCCTGCGGCCAACAACATGCCAGGAGCGCTGCGATTGCCGATGACAGGGACTATTGACGTGGCGATTGCGAGC
>JANNCG010001149.1:0-1684 GCA_031386385.1 Myxococcales bacterium | reverse complement strand
CTGTCGCCCGAGTCCCAATCGATTCATCCCCGAGTCTACACCAGTAGGTGAGAGAACGGCCCTGCATTTAGGGTGTCTCTTGTTTTGTGATTTGGACGTCGCATCGACTTCGTCGCTCCATGTTACCCGGCGTTGCTCAATACGTTTGGGGAGTAATTTCGCAGGTGTTCACGGTGAAACGCGTGGTCGCCGTCAGAATGACTGCTGCTGATCTGCGCACGGATGCATTGGATCGCTTCAGTCATCACTACAGTCGATCGTACGCAGGTGACGCTGAGTCTGGCCCGAACAGATCGAGTCAGGACCATTCGATTGTCGGCTTTAGATCGTGAGAGATGGATCGCCAGCACACATCGAGGGTGTCGCACAGAGCAAGCGCAGTCCATCTCCAACGCTGTCGCGGTCGAGTCGGTGGTCAGTGGTTTCGACGCCGGTCGCTGGACTCCATTTTATTGAGCAAAACACTCCCGCGGTTGTCGTTCGTGCTCGCCGGCAAGGACACCCAACGGCTTGGACGGAGTGCTGCTTCCGCGTGGTTCGTCGTCGCAGGTGTTGATGTTTCGCTGCAGTGCCGCAAGTGCGAGTAACTCATCGCTCACGTTGGGACATGCGTTCTGCAGTACGCAAATGCTTGCGGTGAACGACTCTGCGAGCGACGATCTGCGCAAGGGTCGCTGCAACACTTGGGCCACTTCACCTCGGAGGCCCCCCCCTCTTGTCACCGCTTGATCGTTCTCAGTCCGCAGCGCTTTCAGCGTGGGCATACATAGTTGCTGTGAATATTTTGGTGCGCTTGGTCGTGTTGTGTTCGCGATGTGCGCGCTGTATCGCGCTGTCACATGGGTGCTGGTTCTCGTGTTTCGACGAAGGGCACTCAATTCGGGGAAAATTCGCCGCCCGCGGACGCTATGCAAGGACAGAGGGAACAAACTCCCGCCCCAGAAAGTAGACACAACCAATGCTGAACTCTTCCCGCATCCCACCCGAGGTCCGTAAATCCATGCAAATACTCGAAGATCAGGTTCAGAATGATCGCGCGATGGAGGCCACCGAGAAAGGCGCTGAGAGCGTGCGACTGCGGCATCAGGCGATGAGGATTTCCGCAAATCAGGGGCCTGACGCGGCGCACCAGCTCTTTCTGCAAGCCGCCAACTTGTTCGGCCCGGACGACCTTGGATCGGCTGCCGCAGCGTGCTGGTACGATCTCGGGCAATCGTACATGGACCTGCAAGCGGGTGTTCGTATCGAGCACATTCGTCAGGCCCGAAAGCTATTCGAACAGAGTTTGAGATCACGCGCTAGGCAGCGGATTCCGCTCCGATGTGCGCAGAGCCATGACGCTCTTGGCAAGGCGATTCGCTGGCAAGTGGACGAAGAGGGATCAAACGACGAGGGTCTTCTCGACAAGGCGGCCGAGCACTTCGGCCAGGCATGCTCCATCGTGGAGTCGCTTGGGCCGATTGGTTGTAGCGACGCTGCGGGATATTGGCTCAACCTCGCCAACCTGAATCGCCAGCGTAGACGCTGGAGCGACGCGGAGAAGTGCTACGAACGCGCGATTGACAACGCTCGCAAGGCGCGCAAGGACCCAATGCCTTGGAAGGACATGCGCCCCGCTCGGCGTCCCACCGAGCCGCTGATCCGTCTCTCGTGGGCATCCATGCAGCTTGAGCGGGGTAAGGCC
>JANNCG010001133.1:0-1658 GCA_031386385.1 Myxococcales bacterium | reverse complement strand
TGAGCGGACCCGCGTGGACGATTTGCACCTCTGCAGCGCGACGACGAAGTGTATTACTTGCAAGCAATCCAACGTCCTGAGGCCGCCAACGATCAAACGCCGATCGCGCGACATGTGCGGGTGGGCGATACTCGGGTTGGTCACGCAAGCGACCCCCGGCGCTGTTGCCGCCGGCGTTCGCACGGGGGGCTCCGAAGGATAGATTTCCCTCTGGTGAGGAGAAGACCGAGACCCCGCTGCAGCCTAAAAAGAGTGCCGATGCGCCCAAACCCAGAGCCAAAAGTCGGGTAGGGAGGCGACAAAACATCGATGAATCAGCAGGCGGCGCTTGGGCAGATGGGGGCACTGGTCGCCTGGTTTTGGCAGAACGTGGGCCAAAAACCAGTTTTTTCTATAATTTTCGACGCCACAGCGGCCTAACGCCGATCTTTTGGAATAACCCCCCGTACGACCAAGTTAATCCGCGCGCACGCGATTTGTGCACTCGACGTTGACGGATGGATACGCCTGGGTAGTATCCGCCCCCTTCTGAGTGGGCATTCGCCAAATCACTCAAAAGCTTTTTTTAGCACGAAACACTCAACGGGAAGGCACCATGGCCACCGATGTAATGATTGAGGCCCGCGATCTAAGTAAGATCTACGGCCAACAAAAGGCAATCGACAAACTCAACTTCTCAATCCGACGCGGTGAAGTCGTCGGATTTCTCGGCCCAAACGGCGCGGGAAAATCCACCACGATGCGCATTCTCACGTGCTTCATCGCCCCCACCTCCGGCACCGCCGTAGTGGGAGGCAATGACGTATTTGAGAACCCTCTGGCGGCACGAAGTATTGTCGGATATCTCCCTCAACGAGCACCACTTTACCTTGAAATGGGCGTGATCGAATATTTGCAATTCGTTGCAAAATTGCGAGCGATTCCTTCAAGCGAGCACAAGTCACGGATCAAGAAGGTGATCGAGATCTGCGGGTTGGGCGACGCGCTCATGAAAGACTCTATCGGCGAGCTGTCGAAGGGCTTTCAACAGCGTGTCGGTCTAGCGCAAGCGCTCGTTCATGACCCAGCGATTCTGATTCTTGATGAGCCTACCAGCGACCTGGACCCCATCGAGAAGGCCGAGTTTGTCGAGTACATCAAGGCGATCGGCAAGGACCGAACCGTGATGCTCTCGACCCACAACTTGGCTGAAGTCGAGGCGTCTTGTCCGCGGGTACTTATCGTCTCGCGAGGCAAACTCGCAGCCGATGGTGCTCCAGACGATCTCGCGATGCGATCGGGCAAAGCACGCTACGTGCTTGAGATCGAGCGTAAGAACAAAAAGGGAGAGGTCTCAGTCAAAGAGCTTAGCGACGGGATCAACTCGATTGGCAACGGTCTGACCGTGAAGCAAACCGAGGGCGAGGACAACACTTGGAGCGTGCAGGTGCTCGCGTCGAGTGAGAAGGACATGCGCAAAGAGCTGTTTAACCTGGCCGTTGAAAAGGGCTGGGTTCTTCTTGAGCTGCGTAAGGACTTGGTGCAGCTCGAAGAAGTGTTCCGTGATTTGACCGTCGGTGATGTGAAAGCCGGCTCGCGAATCGCCGCTGCGGGCGTGAGCAAAAGCTCTGCTCGTGACGAAGAAGAGGATGAGGACGAAGACGAGGATGAAGACGAGG